>JANQSR010000060.1 GCA_028279205.1 Simkania sp. | reverse complement strand
AGAAACCATAGATTGGAAAGAACGGTACTTTCAGCTGCTTGATAAATTAACTTCTTTTGAAGCAAAAGCATTACGCCAGAAATCAGAAAAAGAGTTTGTCAGAAAAAATCCAAAATATTCAAATGGATGTGCGAAATACTGGTTTTAGGTGAACGCTCTCAAAATTACATTGATCTTAACTCGCTCCTTGTTTAATCTTCTTTTCAGATGTAAAATGTAAGCGAAGGAAGCTTTTCTAATGAGTACTATAGAATCTATCAACCGTTCTGGACGGGTTCCACTTGTGCAAGAGAGGTGCCCTACGGCAGAAGAGGTAAGAGCAACTCCCAAAGATCCCTCAAATCAAAAAACAACGCCTGAGGAAAAAGCCAAATCGCTCGCTTCCTCCTTATTAGATACTCTAAAGCCCCCCTCTTCCACTTCTCACCCTTCTCTGATGAGAAGCGATCCTACGGAGCATTACATGTCAGCAGCGGATGCTCACAAAAAAAATGGAGATCATCTAAAGGCCGTCGAGTGTTACAAGTCAGCAGGGCATGTTTACGCAAAAAATGGAGCTTATGAAAAGGCCGCCAAGTGTTACAGGTTAGCAGCCTCCCACGCTTGCATGTCAGCAGGGGATATGTGCAAAAAATTTGGGCATAGTAAAAAGGCTGACAGGTATTATAGCTTAGCAGCCGATGCTTGCCTAAAAAATAACGAGTTATACTCGCTTCGACGGAAGGAAAAATAGCATTTACACTCGCTGATTGAAGTTCGCTTAAATTTAAGGAATTTTTAGCAACCTTTTTCTCCCTATTTTTTCAACACAGTCCTTTCAAACAGCCGTTATTCAAATGCGGATTGGATCGGAATACCCACTTTTTCAAAACAGTCATTGACTAACACCTTTCTAAACAGTTATGGGGAGGGAATACCGACCATAGTTTTTGAATAGAGTTTCTCTCTTTCAAAAGGAAAAGTTCTTGTGAAAGAATCAAAAATAGATAAAACTCTTTTTCATCGCCTATTCTTACTCTTCATCATTCTATTTCTTCCCTTGTTCCTGATCAAAGAGTACAAGATTATCAACTCGAAAAAAAATGCCAAGCTCTCACTTTTGCCCCCAGCTCAATCGCAGCCGATTGACATCCAGGACAAACAGTTCACACTGATCATCTTAACAAAAAACAACATCACCACGATCAAAAGAAACTTTGAGTCGATCATCAAACAGAAATACCCCCATTATCAGACAATCTACATCGATCGAGCCTCCACAGATGGGACACCTGGGCTACTCAAACAACTTATCGATCAAAACGGTCAAAGTGAAAAGATAAGACTCATCGAAGCTCAGAAAAACTACAAGGCGGTTCAGTTCTATTTCGAACAGATTCATGCCCTTGATAATCACCAAGTGGTGATCCACCTCTCTGGTCTCGACTTTCTAGCACATGATGAGGTTCTAGATCTCGTGAATAAGACCTACGAAAATCCAGATGTTTGGATGACCTATGGGCAACACCTCGACGACTACTACTACCAAAAGGGGATCTATCAACCCGAACCTCAAAAACTCATCTTAAAAAAACGGGCCCAAAGGGCTCCTTGGGTCTCCTCCTCTTTCAAAACGTTTTATGCAGGACACTTCAAAAGGGTCAAAAGGGGAAATCCAAAGGAGATCGATTTTTTATCTTTTGATAGCGAAGCCTCCCTTTTGTCCCCACTCGCAGAGCTTGGGAAAGCTCACATCCAATTCATTCCGAATATCCTCTACATACGCGGCTCACATCAGGCCCCAGAGAGCCGAAAAATCAAACCATTTTTTAGACAAAAAAAGATCAATAAGACCCTCTTTGATTCTCTTGAAAAAAAATCAGGCGGGAGTTGATCAGCACTCTCTTTTCGACAAATCACCCCCAAGCTGAGGTTTGCGAAAGACCCTCTAAATCCACTCCTTCCGACGGTGTTTCGGACTGATCTTTAACTCATGACGGTATTTCGCCACTGTGCGCCTTGGGCAAGGAATCCCCTGACTTCGCAACCTGTCTGAAAGGGCTCGATCTGAAAGGGGATCCTGTTTGCTCTCCTCTTTGATTAGTTGGGAAAGGAGCACTTTTGCCGCCCGATCTGAGACCGACGCACTTGCCCTCTTACAGGCGCGCGGGAAAAAGGTTTTGAGCATCATCACCCCTCGAGGCGTTTCCACATATTTTTGGTAGATCGCACGGGTGATGGTTGACTCGCTTAGCTCTAAATCGGTAGCCATCTGCTTCCGTTTTAAGGGGGAAGGGGCGCTTTGCGTGCCCTCTAGAAAGAGGCGTTGTTTTTTTAAAATGTAGGTTCCGATTGCCATTAACATCTTTTTTCTTCTATCCAAGGTGCGCATCAGCCATTTTCCAGAGGCCAAATGACGCCTAATGAACTCCCGTTCCTCCTTTTTCAAGTCAACCTTCTCGAGAGATCGCGTGTAGTGAGGGTTGATCTCGATCTTTGGCAGAAAGTCGCCTGCCACTCTCACCTGCCAATTTCCATCTTGTTGATCAATGATCAGATCGGGAATGATCCTCTCAGCCTTTGCACGGCAAAATTGATGTCCAGGGAAGGGGTCTAAAGCTTTTAGCTGATGCGTGATCAACTCTTTCACCGCTTGGATAGAAAGAGACATCTCCTTGGCCACCAGATCAAGTCGGTTGTGCAAAACCTGATCAAAATGTTTGCTAACCAGAGTGTAAATGGGGGTCTGTCTTCTGCCTTGATGCTCGAGCTGGAGCAAAAGAGCCTCTTGAGAACTCCGAGCCCCCAGACCGATCGGTTCTATCTTGTGAAACCGACTTAAGATGTTTTTGAGATGAAGAGGGGTGAGATTGAATTTTTTACACAGGTATTGATCGGATAGAGTTAAAAACCCCTTTGCATCTAGACTCCCAGCAATGAAACAGGCAACATTTTGTTGCTCAAGCTCCTTGAACATCACCCTGATCTCTTTTTCCAAGTATTCGTAAAAGGAGTCCTCTCTTTCAACCCAGCTTAGATCGGGGCAGGTGCTCAAGGGGGTCACTTCAAAAACTGGATTTTTATCTAGTTCACAGTAAAGCCATTCGGATAGCTCAAAAATAGGCATTTGAAGCACAGCAAAAGCTTGCTTCATCGCAAGGTTCATGATGAGCGTTTGATCTTGACAGGCAGATTGAGAAAACCGAGCCATCCTTTTTTACTCCAAGCACCTCTTCACTTAAAAGACCAAACATTTCACCTGAATGTCTACGGGTCTTACCCTGCTTATAACTCAAACATCTTTGGTTGGAATCAAAAAAAGGGAGGAAAAGCGAGGTTGACATACTCTTCAGGGATCTCCCTTAAAAACCGGCTCGGGTTCATCACCTTAGAGGCTCCCCAAATAAACCGGTAGGTTGAGCTGGTCAGGTAAAGCCACTTTTTAGCGCGGGTCATTCCTACATAACAAAGGCGGCGTTCCTCTTCGAACGCTTCTGGCGACAACTTGGAGCTGATATGGGGAAGAAGATCCTCTTCCATCCCCACGATAA
>JANQSR010000196.1 GCA_028279205.1 Simkania sp. | reverse complement strand
GGGGACTTTGGTTCTCCTTAAGTCTAGAAAAGAGAATGTTTTTTTTTAGTTTTTGAAAAGATCTTGTTAAAAAAGACATGTGACCTGCACAAATAATCGCTTGCTTTCTTCTATTTTTTTGGGGCTTTCATTAAAATTCCAGTCTAATGAAACTCGAATCAAAGCCGATCGTCCATGTTAGTAACCGTTTAGACTGCTTGCGCAGACAGATCGCCCGCGCCCTTTTTTCTTCAGAAACCGGTTCATTTCAAAAGAAGATTATCATCCTTCCCGACTTAAAAGGGAAGGATCTCCTCATGCAAGAATTTTTGAAAGAGACGGAGATCATTCTAGGGTTGGATTTCATGGATCTAAATAGCGCCCTTAATTTTTTAACCCGGACGTTGGCAAGCAGAACCCTCAATTTACCCTCCCTCGATCTTCTCGCTCTGCACATCTTCCCATTTATCGAAAAATCGTGCACGGGAAAAAATGGGTGCTCTTTAGCAAAAACATTAGCATCAGAATTTCTAAACTATTCCCATTTTGGAAATGGGGAGCTTGTCAAATGGAAGAGCAGAGAAGGGGGGCAACAAGCGATTTGGAACGATCTATTTTTTAGATGGGATACGCCTGACAAGCTTCTCGAGCTTGAGCTTTCCAAATCACAAGAGCCTCTCGAAATCCATCTTTATGGGTTTCCTTTTCTTCCTGATCTCTACCACCATTTTTTCGAGAAAGTTGCGGCTCACCATCCCGTGCATTACTACCAATTTTCCCCCTGCATGAGTTTCTGGACCGATATTTTCTCAGAAAAAGAGCGGCTCTACTTGGAGAAAAAAGTAGACCCGAAGGTTCAAGAAGAGTGGAGCTCTTACCTCAAAAATCGCCCCCTTCTACTCGCCCAGTTAGGATCTCTTTCAAAAGGGACATTTTGTTTTTTTGAAGAGGCTGACTTTCCCCTTGTGGAGCATTATGTCTCCCCAAGAGGATCTACAATGCTCCAAAAGATTCAAAAGCAGATTCTTGGATATGAAAAAAAACCAAAATTTGGAAAAGACAACTCAATTACATTAAATGTGGCAACCTCTAAAAGGCGGGAAGTAGAGGTGTTATATGAAACCCTCTTTTCTCTCGATGTGAGACCATCCGAAGTCAAGGTTTACGCCCCAGACATCTCAGCCTATGCCCCTTTGATCTCTCTGATTTTTGAGGTTCAAAACTCTCCATTTCCTTTCTCTATTTCAGACTTGTCCAAAGAGGAAGTTAACCCCCTGATCCAATCCTTTGTTCAATTGCTCGACTTAAACCAGGATCGATTCTCGCTGGAAGCTGTTTTAAGACTTTTTGAATCTGCCCCATTTCGGCGCAAGTTTTGTCTAAAAAAGGGAGAGGTAGAGAGTTTTAAACGGTGGATGGAAGAGGGGAAGGTCAAATGGGGAATCGACTTGACCCACCGACAAAAACTCCTTTCGGGTAAAAAGATAGAGGGAAACGGAGAGAGTGGGACGTTTGAAAAAAGGTTTCAGTCGATCTTAACGGGCTTTGTAAAACTAGCTAAAAAAGCCCCTTCATGGAAGAGCCCTCTACTCGATTTCTCCGATGCCCACACGTTTGGAAAGGCTGTTTTTGCTCTCCGCTCTTTACAAGAGAGACTCGAATTTTTAGAAACGGCAACCCTTTCCTTGGACAAATGGAGCGAGCACTTGCTCTCTTTGTTGAGGGATCACTTTATGCCAGAGAGTGAAGAGCTCGCCATTTTTGGCTGGATAGAGGAGAAGATCAAGAGTCTCGGTCGCGCTCCTCTGCCCGATCATCTTTACCGATTTTATCCCATTTACACCTATCTTAAGTCCCTTTTTCAAAAAAAAACAGAGAGAATAAAGAGGGGTTACACCTCTGAATTGGTCGAGTTTTCCTCTTTGAAATTAGGCTCTGTAGTCCCTGCTCCCGTGATCTGTTTGCTCGGTCTTGACGAGAGTCAATTTCCCAGATCTCAAACAAAAAGTCCCCTTCAAGAGCTCGACCTTCAAAAGAGGATTTTTGCGCAGCAAGAGGATCGGCACCTCTTTTTAGAGGCTATTTTCGGGGCGAGTGAGCGGCTAATCTTAAGCTACGTGTCGATAAGCGAAGAGGACGGGAAAGAGCAGTTTGTATCTAGCATCCTCCAAGAGCTTCTCAACTTCTTAAGTCCAGTCTCGATCACAAAGCATCACCCCCCCTTTTCTTTCCATCAAGACTACTTTAAAGCTCCCAACCACATGTCAGAGAGTGCTTTCTTGATGGCAAAGAGCTACTACTTTCCCGAAAGTGATTGCGCCCCCCTGATTCCAGAATTTTTGCATCGAAGAGAGTTTCCTCAAGGGAGGACTCAAAACCTCGAACTCTCTCTATCCGACCTTAGCCTTTTTGCAAGACACCCTCTGAGATTTTACCTAAATCGAACGCTTAGACTCACCCTTCACTATGAAAACGCAGACGAAGAATTCTCCCTCTCACACCTCAACCTGTCCCTCCTCAAAAAGCGAGCCTATGCACTCACATTTGATGAGGCGTTTGAAGAGTTAGAGGAGTGCTCTTTACTCCCAGTGGGCCGTTTCGGTGAGGTAGCCAAGTGTTGCGCGTTTGAAGAGGTTCAAAAGCTTAAAAAATTTGTCCCTTCCCGTTCTGAGCCTCTCCTTTTAGAGATCAAGTTGGGATGTGAAGGGCGTCGGCTTGCAAGGATTAGAGGCTCCCTTTTTGATATCACAGAGGAGGGGATGCTATTCTATGGGGAGAAGAGTTTGAGAGATCTTCTAAAAATATGGCCCCTTTATCTATCTTATGCTTGTCAAACAGAGGGAAACTCTCTCCTTTTCACACAGACAGGAGAACATCTCACCTGTCAAGATCCCAAAAGCAGTCTGCTCGCATACCTCCTCTACTTCGAAAAGGCGCAAGAGATTCCTTCTCCCTTTTTACCCAAATGGGCTCCTATCTTTTTAGAGAAAGATGCAAGTGCGCTTGCGAAAACGATCCACAATGAGAAAGATCCTTATGTGCAATCGATCTTCAAATCGCGCCCTTACAACGTCGAAGTGATCTTCGATACATGGGTCCCCTTCTTGAAAGAGACCTTTAAACCGCTAATAGAATTTCTTTTATGAACCAATTTGACTGCTTGACCCCCGATCTTGATATTGAGGGGTATCACAACCTTGAAGCCTCTGCGGGCACGGGAAAAACGTTTGCGGTGCAACACCTCACGACCCGATTCATTTTGCAAAATATGGGAATCGATAAGATTCTCGTGGTGACATTTACAAAAGCTTCGACGAGGGAGCTCAAATCCCGCATTCGCTCTAACCTAGAAACACTCTTTCAAAATGAGCCCCCCTACCTATCGGCACTCTCTCCTGAAAAAAAATTGGCAGCCAGGTTCAACGTGGAAGAGGCTTTGGCCTGCTTTGATCAAGCTCAAATCTTCACAATCCACGGATTTTGTCAAAGGATGCTCTTTGAGTTTGGGTTTGATTTGGGATTGGGCAACTTGCCCCTCGAAGGGCAAGAAGAGGGGAGGGCTTTGCTCAGACAGATCATCACCGATTTTCTCTACACAGATCTTTCCCCCTCTAGTTATTCAACCCAGCAACTCCTCAACTTGATGCGCTATTGCAACCATGATAGAAAGGTTTTAGTTGAGAATTTGTATCCCCTTGTCGAACAGAGAAAAGAGCTTCCAGAGTCTCCAGATTACGCAACCTCTCGCTCCCAATTCTTCTCTTTAAATTTAGATCCCCCTCCCCTCAATGAATTTTTGCACTTAAGCCCTGCTTTTTTAAATCTGTGCGACAGGGCAAAAAGAGTAAAAAAACCGTTTCAAGATCAATATCAAGCGCTTCTTTCGCGAGATTTCGATGCTCTTTTAACCCTTCCCTCCCTCTTTGAATATTTTAAGGAGAGTAATCGGTCAAAAAAAGCTTATCAAGAGAGCGCGCTTGAGCCCTTTTATAGACTCGGGGATCTATTATCCCCTCTGATTTTGGCCGCGTCTGACCCCAAGCATACGCTGATCCGGATCGCCAAAAAGATCCGAGAGCGGATTGACGAGAGCCCTCTTGAAGAGAGTATGATTCTATCTCCTAACGATCTCCTCTTTCAGATGAAAAAAGCCCTCTCAAACCGGTCGTTTCGCTCTCAAGTCAGCAGTCGGTATCAAGTTGTGATTATCGATGAGTTTCAAGACACCGATCCCCATCAATGGGATATTTTCAAAACCCTTTTTGTCGAGACTCCCATTCGAGCCTTCTACCTCGTTGGAGATCCCAAACAGTCAATCTACGGCTTTAGAAACGCCGATCTAGAGACCTACTTTAAGGCCAAGCAATCGATGCAAAAAAGAGCGCTCCTTACCACCAACTACCGGTGTGAGCCCGAACTTTTGAACTCTTTAAACTTGCTTTTTTCAAAACAGCCCCATTTTCCCTATACCCCTGTTAACCCCCCTTTAAACCGGGTAAACTCTGCTCTAGAAGATGGGAAAAATGGCTTTCATTTCTTCACGTTAAAAGCCCCTTCAAAGGGAAAAACCCCTTACGATCAGATAGAACTTGATTACTTTTTCCCCTTTATTGCCCAAGAGATTCAAACGCTCACTCAGAAAAAAAAGGCTTTTTTTAAAGATTTTGCCATCCTAGTCAGAGATCATTCTCAAGCCTCGAGGATCAAAACCTTCCTGGAGGGGTTAAAGATCCCTTTTCAAGCAAGAAGCAACACACCTCTTAGAGAGACACCCGCCTTTTCTTTCATGGAGGCTCTTTTCACAACTCTCATCAATCCCAAAAGGATCAACCATCTCCTCTCACACCCCCTCTTCCAATTCACCCACCCTGAACTGAAAGAGCGTTCAAATCTCGAAGTGCTTGCCTTTGTAATCAGGCAGAAAGAAGAGCCTTTCCACAAGATGATTTCAAACGTATTAGGGTATCATTTTAAGCAAGAGAAAAGCCTCGCCCAACTTCTCGTCCGAGATGGCAGGCTTGACCTTTACGCAGATTTAACGCAACTCACCGACCTTCTCTTAGAGGAGGGTAACCTCCCTTTTGAAAGGCTTCTAGACCGATTACTAAATTTACCAAGTAAGGGGGAGAAGTATTGCCGTCGCCCTCTTGCCGATATGGACGCGGTCAAGATCATGACGATTCACGCGAGCAAAGGGCTAGAGTTTCCTTTTGTTTTTGCCCTTGGACTGATGAGTCGCTACGCTATGTCCCAAAGGTTTCTTAACTATCAAAACAGATGGCATATTTATTCGAATCAATGTGCTGATTGTCAGAGAGCTATTAGAGCTCAGGAAAAAGAGAAAATAAGACAGCTTTACGTTGCCATGACTCGGGCAAAAAGGCGGCTATATGTTCCTCTCTTGACAGATCAAAAAGAGCCAGCATCTATCGGAAAAGCCTCACCCATCGAACTGCTTTTAAGCAAACTGCCGCCACTAGATAGTCTCATCCCTGCGATCCATGCGACTCAAACGGTTCTTGAGAAAAAAACCTTGCTGCCCCAAAATCGCGCATCTCCCAAACTAACGCCCCCCTCTGTTAGAAAGCAAGTAGGCTCTCCGACTTACATCCACTCTTTTTCAAGTCTAACCCAAAACAGCTTCTCTCCATCTATTAGAAGGGTTCAAGGATCGGATAGTCCTCTTCCAATAGGTGCTGAAATGGGGATTCTTCTTCACTCCCTTCTAGAGAAGATTATCAAGGAGAAAGTCACACACCCCTATCAAAAAGAGCAGGTCGACCTGCTTGTCAAAACGGCTGTTTTGCAAACAAAGTTTGCACCTTACCTCTCTCAGATCACCGATTTGATAGACCTAACGTTTCATCATTCATTCGGCAAGTTTTGCCTAGCTGATATTTTGCCCCAACATTTGCACCCAGAAGTGGAATTTTTTTATGCCGACACTCCAAACAGTTACTGCAAAGGGTTTATAGACTTGATCTTTTTTCACAAAAGCGGCTACTACATCATAGATTGGAAGACGAATGAGCTTGAAGATTACACTCCAAACGGCTTGCATCAGGCAATGAAGCAAAACGACTACTTTCTCCAGGCCAAGATCTACATGGGGGCGCTCACCCGTTATTTGGAGTTTCAGAAGGATTCCTATCCGATTTTGGGATGTTACTACCTGTTTCTCCGCGGCCTGTTTAAAAATAGGCAAAGCTTCCACTTTATCGCAGGAGAGAAGGGCTCCTCTTTAACAACGGACATCTGATGCTCCCCATTTAAACCCACGCGGGAATTCTCATATCCCCTTTAGGGGATGGAGATGAGAGCGTGGTTAAAAGCACATTGATTTTAAGTTGCTTTTTCTATATTTTTTGGGGAATGGAAAAGACAAAGATCATCAGACTCAAGAAACTTT
>JANQSR010000183.1 GCA_028279205.1 Simkania sp. | reverse complement strand
CACTAGCACTGGAGTCTGAGGAGTGTTGATCGGAAGTACTGTTGGCTGTTTCAGAGGTGTCCAAAGATTTGGGTTTGAGGGCAGCCACACAAAAAATCTTTGATACACATCTTTTTCTTTCCCTCGAGCTGGATCTCGAGCAGCTCAAGCGCGTCCTGACCACATGCAATCGTCCAACCGTCTTTACCATATTGGATCGTTTGCCCAGGCGGTTTAGAAAAAAGATTTGATGAAATGCGACTGCGGATGATTTTGAGCCGTTTTGGCTTTCTGCTTCCTTCAATAGTGCACCAAGCACCTGGTGTTGGACTGAAAGCTCGAATCTTATTGTGCAAAACTGTCGCGCTCTCCTTCCAATCGAGATGAGCCATCGAAGGGGTAATTTTTTTTACGTAGGTCGCCTTGTCATGGTTCTGATCCGTTTTTTGAACCTCCCCCTTTTCAAAGGCTCGAATGACAGATAAGAGAGCAGAGCAACTTTCCTGGCAGAGACTCTTCTCAAGCTCTTCGAAGTTCATCTCAGGGGGGATAGGGACAACATTCTGTTTGAAGATCGCTCCCGCATCCATTTTGGCCGCCATCTCCATAATAGTTGTTCCCGATTGAGAATCTCCATTGAGCAGGGCAAAATGGATCGGAGCAGCTCCCCGGTACTCAGGCAAAAGGGAAGGGTGGACGTTCAAGCAGTTTAATTTTGGGACCTTTAAAATATTCTCTTTGATGATCTCTCCATAAGCAACCACGACAAAGAGGTCTGGACTGTGAGACTTGAGCACCTTTTCAAATTGAGGATCGGAGGCTTTGTGTGGCTGATAGAGGGGAATATGGGGATAGTTTGCGAGGGCTCTTTTTTTTACGGCGGAAAAGATGCCCCTGCTGCTTTTACCCTTAAAGGTGTCTGGTTTGGTCACAATCGCCACCACTTCAATGCCATTTTCAAAAAGGGAGCAAAGAACGTGTGCGGCGAAAGGGGGCGTGCCGAAAAAAATCACTCTCATTCTTCTAAAAGATCCTGATATTGAGCAAGCTCATCTTCATCCGGGTTTTTCACCCTCTGCAGCCCGATAAGCCCTCTTTTAGAACTTCTGCAAAAATCAAGCCAGTGCTCAACATGTCGACTCTTTTCGACATTTCTTTCGATCGCCTTAAGAGCATCTGTGAGTGGGTATCCAGCTCGGTAGGTCAGACGGAAAGCCTGAGATAGAGCCTTACGGAGCTCATATTGAAACTTATGCCTTTTAAGTCCTACGAGGTTGAGACCTCCCAGCCGGTAGGGCACCCCTCCTCCAAGTGTATAGGGAGGGACATCATTTGTGATCCGACTTAAGCCTCCGACCATCGCGTAGCTGCCAACGCGGACAAACTGGTGAATCGGAGTCATGCCTCCAATCGTTGCAAACTCCTCAACAACCACATAGCCAGCGAGCATAGCGCCATTGGCCATGATCACGTGGTTGCCAATTTCACAGTTGTGGGCGATGTGGCAATAAGCCATGATCAAACAGTTGTCACCCACTGAAACCGTTGTTCCTTCGCGGCAGGAGGAGTTGATTGTGACAAATTCTCGAATTTGGCAGTTCTTGCCAATTTTAACAAATGTCTTTTCCCCTTGAAATTTGAGGTCTTGAGTTTTTGTGCCGATGCTAGCACTCGGATAGACGACAGTTCCTTCGCCGATTGTGGTCAGACCGTCAATGTAGACATGAGATTTGATCACAACATGATCCCCGATTGTCACATCCCCGTTGATGATGACGTAAGGCTCTATTGTTACGTTTTTACCAATTTTTGCATCAGGGTGAATGATCGCTGTTGGATGAATATTAGACACAGGCACCTGTATTTAAAAGTTGTAACTCAAGCGCGGCTTTGGAGGCGGCGGCATATTTTTGATTCATATTCTCATCCTTAAATTTGATCTTTTCCTCTCACGGCAAATACAATGTCAGCCTCTGCCACGAGCTTTTGATCCACAAATGCCCTCGTTTGCATACGCCCCCCTTTAGAGCTCAGATGTTTTCCTTCTGCATGCAAGTAGAGGAGATCCCCAGGGCGTGCGGGTCTTCGGAATTTTCCGTGATTGACAGAGAGTAAAACAGCGGTCTTATACCGGTGCCCCTTCTCATGGATCAAGAGGCCTCCGACCTGGGCTAGGGCTTCTAAAATGAGAACCCCTGGCATGATCGGTGCATCTGGGAAATGGCCTTGAAAAAATTGCTCATTCATGGTCAGACACTTCAGTCCAATGATACGGTTATTTTTAAGATCAAGCTCAACGACCTTGTCAACGAGCATAAAGGGGTACCGATGGGGTAATATTTTTAAAATTTGTTTGGTATCTAATACGGTCTGGTGTGTGCAAGTCTGGGCTACCATTTAGCAATCCTCCGAATTAAAATAGTTTGTTAGTTTTTTGGCAAGTATGGTGTTTGCCAGATGGCCTGAACGGATGGCAATCACATGCGCAGTGAAGGGGATTCCAGTCAGTGATAGATCCCCTACAAGATCAAGAATCTTATGACGCACCATTTCATTGGGAAAACGGATGCCTTCTGGGTTTAAAACGGAGTTACCCTGAATGACCACGGCATTACTAAGACTTCCCCCTTTAATATACCCCTTCTCAATAAACGGCATGATCTCTTCATAGAGGGAAAATGTACGCGCAGGGGCAATCTCTTTTGTATAGATAGCTTGATTAATTCGGGTGGTGTAAAACTGAGATCCGATCAAGCTATTATTCGGGTAATCGAGCGTATAACTGATGCGAAATTCATCCGCAGGAAGAGCAATGAGCTGGGTCTCTCCTTCTGAATAGAAAATAGGAGTTTCGAGGAAATAGGTCTTTTTATCAACCCTTTGCTTGGAGACTCCCGCTTTTTGGATCATCTCAACAAAGGGGAGGGAACTTCCATCACAGCTGGGAATTTCAGGACCGTCGATCTCAACTCTCACATTGTCTAGATCACAACCTTTGAGAGCTGAGAGGAGGTGTTCTACCATTTGAATTTTAAAATGAGTGTTGCCTAAAATCGTGCAACGGGGGGTGTTTACAACGTTTTTAACATGGGCAGATAGTGTCGGTTTTCCAGGAAGATCGGTTCTTTGGAAGAGGATCCCCGCCCCTTCGGGAGCAGGCCTTAACGTTAAGGTGCAATCGATCCCAGTAAAAAGACCCGTGCCTCGTAAGGAGACCGATTTTTCCAATGAGCACTCCTGATCAGGATGGGAAGAAATTGTATCTTTAGGCGGAAGGTTCATAGCTTAGTTCAAAAGCAAAGAGGTTCAATCAGTTGCTTCTCAGTTGAGGCTATAGGCGAAGAGAATTTTGATCAAGCCATTTCTTGTTTCCCTTAAGACTTATAAAGTCCCCTATTTGTAAAATCCTAGTTCATTTTATTCGATGCGAATACCTTGTCAAAGTCGACTAGACCACTTTTTTGTAAAATGATGACAAAGATCGCCGCTGGAATGACCCACTTCATAAAAAAGTGCCAAACTCTGAAAAAGAGTCTCCACTCTTTGCCTAGGGGGAAGTCATCCTGTAAAATTTTACGCTCTAGAACCCAACCGATGTAGAACGCTGTTAAAAAGCCAGCGACCGGGATGATCCAAACAGAGACGAGCTTGTCGATCGTTTCGAAAAAAGAGAGCTTGTAGATCTTTGGCCAACTTGCAAAAAGGGTATTCGAACTAGAAAGGGCGCTCGGGATGCCAAAAAGAAAGGTTGAAAGAGCCACGAGGAGCGTCGCTTTTTTTCTAGACCAGCCAAAGAGTTCCATCAAGTTAGTTGCAGGAACTTCGATAAAAGGGATTGCTGATGTGAGTGCCGTGAACACAAAAAGGGTAAAGAAAATGGTAGAAACAACGAGCGATCCTGGGAGCTTTGCGAACAGGTAGGGAAGCGTTTTAAAGATCATTCCCAACCCTTCTTGCGGCCTAAAACCAAAAGTAAAGATTACAGGAAAGATCGTAAGGGCTGCCAAGATGGCGACGATAATCACGGCAATGCTGATCACAGAGGCCAACTGGGGGATATTCTCTTTCTTGCGCAGATAACTTCCATAACTGATCATGATCCCTTGACCTAGACTCAAGGTAAAGAACGCCAAACCTAAGGCCTCTAAAATGCTTGAGAATTTGAAAACGTTTAGATCGGGATAGAAGACAAAACGGATCGCTTTGGGAAATCCATCTAGACTCAAGCTAAAGAGAAAGAGGGCGAGTAGAATAATAAAAAGGGAGCGGGTCATGATTTTAGACCAAAACTCAATCCCCTTGCGCACACCACCTAAAACAATCGCCATTGTGATCAGAGTGAAAAGGAAATGCCAAAAAAGGGTGATGCTTCCAGACTGGGATAATCGACTAAAAACTTCTGCCATATCTTTAACGGATGGGTTTTGATAAAACCCACTGAGCGACATCAAAATGTAGCTCATCCCCCATCCAGCAACGACTGAGTAGAATGACATGATTAAGAAAGAGGAGAGAACGCCGAGCCATCCCGCTATTTTCCAGTTGGGTCGATCTTCCGTCAAAGTGGAAAAAGAGCCTACGGCCGCTCTCTGGCTCAGACGGCCCAACATAAGCTCACCGATCAGAACGGGAGTTCCGATGATGATAAGACATAGAAAGTAGGTGAGGAGAAAAAGCCCCCCTCCATTATTCCCGACAGTG
>JANQSR010000180.1 GCA_028279205.1 Simkania sp. | reverse complement strand
AAAAAGATCACCCTGCCGCTAGAAGGTGAGTGGGAAAGTGGAAGGCAAGGAATGTATCTTAAAGCCTATTTGGGAGAGAAAAAGGAGCTAATCGACTGGAATGTGAATATGAAACTTAAAAACGGCACTTACCCGATCACCCCTTTTTGCTCTTTCAAAGATTTAGAAGCGAAGTGTGAATGGTGCTGGGAGACTCAAAAGTTGAATGTTACCGAAAGTCGTGGTTACCTCTCTCTAAAAGAGGCCTCTTCCAAAAAATACCATCTCAATATTCCACTTGCTCAAATTGATTTTAAACAGGGGTGCTGGGTCTATGATATCAGATTAGAAACAAAGACCCACGACATCTGTCGCCTCGTTGGTAGGGCAGATCAGACCCTAGAGGAAGAAAAGATGCAGGTTCAGTTAGATTCTGAACTTACCCATTTCTTCGGCGCAAAAATTGATGCGCGCACCTTCTTGCTCGATGAGCAAAAAAGGATCGACTCCATCGAACTTGAGACAGACCTATCTGCACGTGACTTGTACCATCATCTCGACTTCTTTGACCACGCTGGGTTTTTACCCGTTCAAATCGCTGATCTAAAAAGGGCGCAAACTCCTCAGTTTGAAGGAGCCGCCCACATCAAACTCCTCTTCAATCGGGCTTTAGAACACTTAGACCTTGAGATTAAGAGTGACCGGTTTGTTTTTGGAAAAATTGATACTGATGCAGTGCTACTTCACTTGAAAAAAGAGAAAAGCAAAATTGGCCTATGCTCTTTCTCTTCTGGATCTCTAAAGATGAGGGGAGAGATGGAGAGAAAGGAAGATTTCTGGAGTATTCCCTTTTTTACCGTCGAATGGAATAAGTGCAAAATGAGAGGAGAGGATGGATTTTTAAGCAAAGGAAGAGGAAAAGTCGAACTTCCTTTAAAACATCTGGAGGTCGATCTTGACTGGTTGCTTGAGCACTTCCCCTCTTTAAATGAGACACACCGAACCTATTTTGGAGGAAGTCTATCAGCACTTGGGACTTTAGAGTGTGATTTTTCGGAAGGGATTGAAAAGGCTCATCTAAATGCCAATCTAAATTTAACAGGCAAAGGGATCGGCAAGGCGCAGTTGCATCTTGAAAGTACAAAACCTATTCGATTCGATCTTTCTCTAGGAAAAGGGATTGAAATTGAAGAGGCCGCTTTTGAATTTTTTGACCCTTCAGCAGATCGGCTGTGGGGCAAGTGTCACGTTGAACTTTTAAGCTATGAACATAGAAGAAAAAAATGGGAAGGAAAAAAGGTTCACTTGGTTTTGCCTCCCGAAATGCTCCATCACTTGGCCTCCAAGCGCGCCCTTCCCTATTTTGGAGAAAGAGAAGGCTCTCTCACCCTTTTCGAGCACCCTCTTAGATGGGACAATCAGACAGAGTTGACGTTTGATTTTACTTGGGGGGAGAAGCTCTCTCTTTCCGGATCTTTGAAAGAGGGCTATTACTGGATTCGAAATAAATCGTGCCATCTGCACCATTGCCAATACCTGCTAAACGATGGGAAGATCGATCTAGAACTGCACACAGCTTTTGAAGAGCGCCCTTTCAAAATTCAGGCTAGAGCGGCTCTTTTGCCCCATTTCAAAGCTAGTGTGACCATCAAAGATAGAGAAACTTGTGATCTTTCCAAAAATCGACTCTCCATTGTGGGCAGTTATCAAGAGAGCAAAGGGTTTTTTATTCAAAGCGTTGAAGGGTCTATAAATGGATTGGATGTATCGCTTCACCACGACCCTCGAAAATCCTGTTTGGATAGGATGGCTCTCACGGGGCAGCTCAAAATGGATCTTCCAAAAATTGCTCCCTATCTCCCCTCTTTTATGCAGAAGATGGTTGAAAAATGTGAAGTAGGGAAAGGTTATGAGCTAAGCGGGGATCTCATTCTTTCAAAAAACCACCTTTCAAACTCTTATTTCACGGGCTATCTCAAAGGCAAACGGTTTGAGCTTTTAGGATCCCAAATGGAAACGCTCATGAGCGAAATTAGGGCTGATATAAACCGTATTGAGCTCAAAAATTTGACCCTTAGCGATGTGTCGGGAATTTTTGCGATTGAAACCATCGAGCTAAGCAGAGAGAAAAATCGGCCGTGGAAAGTCGTGATTCCAACGATCACTGTCCAAGATTTTCGCCCCAGTCTACTAAAAAAGATCGGATCCTACGAAAGACAGATCAAGCCGCTGACGATCCGCGACTTGAGCTTCCAAAATCTCCAAGGGGTTTTGGGCGATCCCAAAAGCTTTAAAGGAGAAGGAACACTCACCTTTACCAACACCTTCAAAAATGATTATAACATTCTTGATCTCCCTTTTGAACTCTTGGCCAAGCTCGGCTTGGATACGGGTCTTTTGGTTCCGATCCGCGGAAGACTCGATTACTTTCTAGAAGGGGGTAGAATCTATCTCAAAGAGCTTTTAGATAGTCACAGCGAAGGCAAACGGTCGAAATTTTATCTATCACCCATAGAGGCCTCTTACATCGATTTGGACGGAAATCTGAATATCAAGATTAAGATGAAACAAGATGTTTTGTTAAAAGTAACGCAGCCCTTTACCCTTTCGATCGGGGGCACTTTTAAAAAAATCCGGTATTCATTGGAATGAAGAAGTTTTCGCAAACAGTTTCCCACTTGCTCCATTTTTTTTACCCCTCTTTCTGTCTCCACTGCCACATGCAGATTTTTGGAAAAGAGAGGTGGATCTGCAAAACATGCTTTGAGCAAATCGAATGGATCGATCCGAATCTTTGTTGCCAAATCTGTGGGAAAATAAGCCGCTTGACAAAGAGCATGCGGTGCGTTAGCTGCAAAGCCCATCCTATCTACCTGATGCCGTTTAGCTGCTGCTTTTCATTAGAAGGACCCGCCTACCACCTATACGAATACTTGCGCGTCTATGAGAGTCAAGATATAGCTAAAACGTTTGCCTCTTTTCTCTTGATCAAATGGAAAAGACTCAAATGGCCCTTTCCCGATGCAATAGTTCCGATTCCCCATTCCCGTCTGGAAAAGCTCTCTCTCAAAAGACAGCCCAATCACCTGATAGCCAAAGAACTGAGCAAGCTATTTTCTGTCCAATGCAAGCCCGTCTTGAAAACTGTGGAAAGGGGGGAGAAAATTGGGTTTCAAACCAAAACATTTTTCTCAAACAACCTAAAAGATCAAACGGTCTACCTGATCTCTGACATCGCAAGGAAAAGCAAGAGGGTGCGCCTTGCGCGCGATGCGATTCTATCTCTTTTTCCCAAAAGCATCTACATCTTGACGCTCTTTGTTGAGCGCTAAGGTGCTTTTAGGCCTCAATATGTCGACGCGTCATTTGGATCTGACGACGCAGCTTCTCATTGCCCTCTATCTCTTTAGAGACTTTTTTCCAAGCATACAAAAGGGTCGAATGCTTCTTTCCTCCAAAAGCGGCGGCAATTCTCGAAAGAGATTCCCCAATCAGCTCTTTGGCTAAATACATCGCGATCTGACGCGCCGTTGCAATCTCTTTGTTTCTCTTTGATCCCCGTATCTCACTCTCACTCACATTAAACATCGAAGAGACACTGTTTAAAATGTGATCAATTGAAATAGAATTTTGTGGCATCGAGTAGAAGACTTCGCCGAGTGTCTTTTCAACAACCTCTTCTGTTGCTTGAAGCCGTTTCATCCGGCAGTAAGCGCTCAACCGATTGACAGCCCCCTCTATTTGGCGCACATTGTTAAAGATGCGCTCGGCGATGTAAAAGGCAATTTTGTTAGAGAGCCTAAACCCTCTTTGCTCCGCTTTGTGTTGCAAAATAGCCACACGGGTTTCAACATCTGGCATTCCGATATGAGCGACGAGTCCCCACTCCATACGAGCTACCATCCTCTCAGATAATTTGAGCTGACCTGGGGGTTTGTCACTCGTGATCACGATCTGTCCATGCCGGTTGATCAGCGTTTCAAATGTGTTGCAAAACTCCTCTTCAAAATTGAGCCGGTTTTGCAAGAACTGAATATCGTCGACCAAAAGCACGTCCAAGTTGCGAAAATAGTGTTTCATCTTGTCAACCGATTTGTGACGCAGATGGACAACTAGATCATCGATAAAACTCTCTGTTGTGATGCACTGGAAACGGCATTTTTTGTCTGTTTTTAACAAAAAATGGCCAATCGCATGCAAAAGGTGTGTTTTCCCAAGGCCTGCCCCCCCATGGATAAAGAGTGGATTGTAAGAGTTGCCTGGCTTGGAGGCAACGCCCAAACAGGCAGATTTGATAAACTGATTGGATGGCCCCTCAATGAAATGATCAAACGTATAGTTTTCATTGAGCATGACCCCTTTCCCGAGAGGATTGTGCTCTTTATACGGCTTTGGCTTCTCACGCGTTTTGGGGTTTTCAGATCTTTGTTCTTGAACAACAAATTGCAGATCGAGCCCCTTCCCCTCCGCCCCTTTAAAAAGCGCGCTCAGCTCAACCTTGTAATTGCCGAGCAAATACTCACGAACAAAGATATTCGGAACGAGCAAAGTGGGAACTTCTGCCTGGCTGTCAACTTGAACCGGATCGATCCAATTTGCATATTCGACACGGCTACACCGCTTTTTTACAGAGCGGACGAACTCCGACCATCTCTTTTCAATTGATTCTGTCAAAATTTGGCATCCAGTGAGATCAGATAATACCCAACAGTCTAGCTTCTCGCTTTCTAAAAATCGAACCAAAAATGTGGTTGAACACCCTCTTTCTGGGAAGTTCTTGAGACTTAAAGGTTCAAGAGATTTAGAAGGTTCAAAAGGTTTAGAAGGTTCAAGAGGTTCCAAGAAACTCTCTTGTTCGTTGTTTTTTCATCTTCAGAAGAGGCTTCTTTTTTAAAGAAAAGGCGCAAATTCAGAAGGTTCAAAAGGTTCAAAAGATTTAGAAGGTTCAAGAGATTTGGAAAGTTCAAGAAAAGATCTCCTATGTGCTTTTTTCTCAGTTCTACAAAAGATGCTTTTTTTTGAAAAGCCACAAGGGCATGCAAGGGTCTTGGTTCAAGATGACGCGCCAGACCAGAGCGAGATGCACTCCGTTTGAAGCTCCTCTTTAAGCTTGCAGACTGCGAGCTCCTTCGCTTTGGCTTCTACCTCAACAGTGATGCTTAATTGTTTCCAATTATCGGGAAAATCATCAGAGGCAATAAAATCGTGGTGCCTTTCTGTCCGAGATCCCTCCCACCCTTCGAGGGGGCTGGAGAGGTGGAAAAGGGGTTCTCGGTTCCAGGTTTTAACCGCTTGCTCCGTTGCCTCCTCAACCGAGAGATGATCCTTAAGACACCGATGGTGGTGCACATCGTAAACCAAGGGAATGGATAGATCGAAACAGAGGGGAAGGAGATCAGCGGGCGTATAACTCTTATCATCATTTTCCACAGTAAGCCGTTTTTTGACCCCTTCGGAGAGGAGCCCATAATGAGTTTTGAAGCGTGATAGGGCTTGCTTTTTATCTCCATAAACACCGCCCCCATGAATATTGATCACATCAATTGCCAAAAAATCGGCAAGATACGCGTGATAGTTAAGCTCTGCAATTGCCCGCTCAACCACCTCTTTTTTAGAAGAGTTGAGCACGATAAACTGATCGGGATGCATGGTAAGGCGGATCCCTGTTTGATTGCGGAGTGCATCACACTCTTTTAAAAGGGCAAAAATTTTTGTGCTACCTGGTAAATCATCTATTGTATAGGCCCAATCAGGGTGGGAACAGGCGGGAAAGAACTGGCTATTGATCCGAAAACAACCAATCGAATGGGCGTAGCAGTACTCAAGTGACTTTTTAAGGGATAGAAGGTTTTCAATGATCATCCCAGAGATGTGATCAAAAGGGTTTTTGACCCGTCCCAAATAGGCGAGCGTCGACGTTCGAAATTTGATGGGCTCGGCACGGAACATGCAGCAGAGTCCCAAGCGAATCATATCAGCCCTTTAACAAGTTTACGCAACATTCCTCCAAAAAGAACTGAATGAATGGGACAGAAGGCGTACCAGTAACACCTTCCGAAGAGCCCTCTAGGGCGAAAAATAGCCCTTTGAATCACTTCAAACCTCCCCTCTTTTTTCTCTATTCTAAATTCGAGCCAAGCCTCACCAGGAACTTTCATTTCGGCAAATAAGAGCAAATAGTAGCTCTGCTTGTCAATATCGAGCACCCTCCAAAAATCGATTGCATCCCCAGGATGCAACTCTTCAAGGCTCCTCCGCCCTTTCCTCAGCCCAACCCCTCCAATGGCTCGGTCAAAAAAACCGCGATAGCGCCAAGCCCAATTCATATAACACCACCCCTTACTATCCCCCATTTTTTGGATACGGGAAAAGACCTCTTCAGGGCGCGCTCTAAAGAAGCGTCTCACATCCATTGACAAACACCCCTCCTTGGGAACTTGCACCTGTTTTTGAGAAAAGCGCCCCAAACTGCTCGAAGACCAGGTATCTTTCCAAGTGGATGGAACGTCATCGGCTGCAATTTTATCCAGAGTGCGCTTGAGTGCTACTCGGTAGCTAAAACAGCTTCTCGGGATGATCGATTGGATCCGATTATCTTGACAGATGGCATTATTTTTCATGCTATCAATCAGGCTGCGCGCAATGAAGTAGTTTGTTGAGGTGATCAAGATCAACCAATAGGAGGAGAATCGGGGTGTTAAAGCTGGAACGGGAATAATCAAACGGAATAGCTTGCGCTCCTTAGCATACCCTAAGAGCATCTCTTTGTAGGTAAGAATATCTGGCCCTCCGATATCAAAGGTCTCTCCCAGACACTTTTCGTGGCCGAGCACTCGGAGGAGATACTCGATCACATCGATCACAGCAATCGGTTGACAAAGGCACATGACCCATTTGGGGGCGATCATCAGTGGCAATTTTTCTACTAAATCCCGGATGATCTCAAAAGAGGCACTCCCAGCACCGATGACGATCCCCGCGCGCAAGGAGGTCAGAGGAGCGGTTGCCTGTTTTAGGATGATTTCAACCTCCAAACGGGAACGCAAATGTTTTGATAAATGTTGGCTAGAAATCAAACCTGTCAGATAAATAATCTGGTTGCACTCTGTTTGGTTGATCATGTGGACAAAATTTTGAGCTGCCTGTTTATCAAGGAGCTCAAAGTCTTTATATTGATGTGCCATCGAATGGACAAAGTAATAGGCTGCATCGATCCCTTTTGGAATATTTTGGAGCGACTCTTCTTTCAGAAGATCCCCCTCAATCACTTTGACTTTGTTCTCAAACCCTTGTGGAATCCGCACGCTGTTTTTGCGACGAACAAAAGCCAAGACTTCATGTTCCTCTCTTAACAAAAAACTGAGCAATCTAGCCCCAATGTAGCCATTTGCACCAGTAAGTAATACACGCATATCTCGTATGAGTCCGAATTATGAGTTTAAGTTTCCTTAACTTTTCTCGGGGTCAAAGAGGTAAAGACTAAAGCTTTACCTTTCCGATCTTTACCACGCCGAGGGGTATTTACACAAGATAAGCACTCTTTACAGGGCAAGACTAAAAGGACGTACGTCTAAAACTATGTCTGTTAATTCACTTCACGAGATTAAAAACTTTTTTTTAATTTAGGATCAAAAAAGAATTTTTCTTTTGAATGGTAGACTTATATTAATCTAACTCGCTAAAATGACACGAATTTATGATGAAACAAAAATGTCTAAACATATGCAAAGATCCAGTTTCTCGTCCTATAAGTAGATTTTCCGTTCGTAAGAATTTTGGAGAGTCTGTTAGGTTTCAGAGGAACATTTAAACATTTTTACAAGTAGGAGTCAAAAATGTCTGTGTCATCTATTTCACCAGATAACAACTATGTTAATGCAGCAAGTTTCTTAGAAGAAATCGAGTCCATTGCTAAGAACAGTGAGACAAGGTTCGCTTTTGGCTTGTCTCTTAATGAGCCAGTCAAACCAACTGGCGACAAAGTTAGAGCCGTCTATTTTCGTTCTTATCTGGAAAATGGGAAAGATTACAAAGGCGCAGGAGTAGTAAATCAGACTGGGTCGATGATCGTTGACTTTTGTGGCAAGGAGATTCACAGATACGTAAAAAAAGAAGAAGAAGTTCCAGAAAAGCTAAGAGGGTTTTTAGATTCTATATGTAAGATAAATGACGCTTTTTTCTCCTACTTTGAATGTACACTCGAAGAAGAACCTGAAGGGATGACGGGAAACGATTTAGAGGAGTGGGTTTTTGGTGAGATGAAAGGAGATTTTTATGACCTGTCTGTTCTCCCCCAGAAAGACTCAGATGTGACTACCTCTCAAAGCTCTAGCCCAGATCTCCCCGATATGAATTTATCGATTCCCGATCTTGTTGAAAAAATCAAATGTCAAGCTAAAGAGGGTGGTATAATGCTCACCTTGACTTATTCCGAAAACGACCCAAAGCTTCCCAAAGAAGAAGATCCATACAAGAGTTTGATTATCCGAACCTATGGGGATAAGGGAAATCGATTCAAAGGGTCAGATGCATGCACCCATGATGAGAGTGTTGTGTTTAGTCTTTCAGGGGAAAAGCGTTTTTCTAAAACCATGGATAATACCCCCCTTTCTAAAGAGGGTAAAACGAGCATAAACGGGATCAATGAGAACCTTTCCGAATATTTTTCTTTGGTTCTTAAAGAAAAAGAGTCTCAAGAGGTGCTTCTTGAGAGAATCTGCTCTGACTTCTCGGAAATTTTTATTCCTGATCCTAAGACGGACGTATACGGGTGAACCTAGTTTCATGTCTTGTTAGGAGAGATTCATCTGATGAATCTCTCCTGTTGTAGATGCTAAATTTTGCAAAGATTAAAAAAACTTTAGAGTCTCTTAAGAGTCATACCGCTACGCTTCCCTCATCCAAAATTTTCCTTCAAAAAAAATTTTTATTGTTAAAAAATGAGAGGTATGAAAAAAAACCTGGTTCTCTTTTTCTCTCTAACTATCCTCCTCTCAGCTGCAGGCTCGCTCATTTTTTACAGATTAAAGGAAGCAGAAAAAGGGGCAGGATCTTACCTCATTCAAGAGAAGCTAAAAAGGTTTCACCCAATCAGAGAGAGCCAGAGATTCACTCTGCTCATTTTAGCAAAAAATGCCGCCCCTTTCTGTGAAAAGCAGCTAGAGTCAATTTTTAATCAAACCTACCCTCATTACAAAGTGATCTACCTAGACAACGGGTCAACAGATCAAACAGCCGATAAAGTGGTAGCTTTTTGCAAATCCAAAAACCTCGAAGAGAAGCTGATGCTATTAAGTCACAGTCAGGATAGACCAGATATGGAACTGATTTATACTGCGATACAGACCATAAGTCCCCAAGAAATTGTTCTCTTTTTAGATGGGCATGATTGGCTACTGCATGAAGATGTGCTCAGCCATCTAAATAGTGCTTATGCTAACCCTGAAGTCTGGCTTACTCACAGTCGGTCGATCCACCACCCAGACTATCAAAAAATCGAAGGGAAGGCCTACTCTGACCGATTCCTCAAAGAAAAAGAGTGCCGCAAAAGGGAAGTGCTCTTCCTCTCCTCTCTCTTTTCGTTCCCCGCTGCTTACTTTAAAAAGATCCATTTGGAAGATTTTCTCTTAGGCTCCGAATTTATAAAGGAAAACGTGCTCGAAACCTTCTTATATCCCCTTTTCGAAATGGGCCCCGAACATGTGCTATTTTTAGACGAAGTGATGCTGGTCAAAAATGATGAAAAACCGTTCGACATTTGCAAAGAGAGACTCGATCAGATTGCAAAGTTTAAGTCTCACATCTGCTCACTTAAACCCTATGATCACTTGAGCCATTTCAACTTATGCTCTACCACCTCCCCTCTCTGCCCTTATAAAGGGGATGTCTTGCTCTTCTCAAAAGATTCTCCATTG
>JANQSR010000173.1 GCA_028279205.1 Simkania sp. | reverse complement strand
GTATCGGATGAAGGGGTGCATGTGTTAACGGCTTGATGCTCTTTAAGAGCGCTTATATTTCGCTCAATGATCGCTCTAGATACGAAAGGGCGCACAGCGTCATGAATAATCACAAAATCTGTTCCCTTGCCACACGCTATAAGGCCGAGATACACCGAGTCTTGACGCGTAGCTCCCCCTTCAACCACCCTTACTTTGGGATTTTTGGTCTCCTTTCGAACTTTACCGAGCCAATCGGGATGGCAAACCAAGATGATCTCTTCAAATTGATCAAACTTGAGAAAAGTCTCAAGTGTGTGGAGATAGACTGGCTTGCCCGCTAGCTCAATAAACTGCTTAGGGCACACCGCTTTGAAGCGGCGCCCCTCCCCACCCATCACAATCAAGACTTTCAAAACATCACATCCAGTTAGAAACTAAATTTAGTAAAACGCATCGGGTCTATTATCAGCAGATAAGGGGCATAAATTCAAACTGAATCTGAAAAAAAACGCCGATTTTTCTGAGAAAACGTGCTACTTTCCCAAAACCGGACAACTTCCTTATTAACCTCTTTTTTAAAGAGACGGGAGGCTTGATAGTGGGCAATGACAGCTTTCTCCTTTTGAAAATAGGGCTGATCATAAATCATGTAGTAAGGATCGGGAAGGGAAGAGAGTTTAAGAGAAGGCCCCTTTGAAAGAGCCCGTTTTAGGGCAACTTGATCCCAAACCTCAACCTCCCCCTTGAGCATCTCAGCGCATTCAGCCTCCCACAGCTTTAATACCTCAAAAAGTGCGGGGCGATTTTGCAAAAATAGGGTTCCCGTGATCACTTTAGAAGGGTGATCCTCGGGAAGGTGCGGGATGATACGCAAGGCCATATCACAGGTCAACGTTTGAAAAAGTGTTGGTTTTTTTAAAAAAACCGCATCGGCATCCATCCATACGAGGGGGGCTTGATGCTCTTTTAATTTTTCGAGCAAAAAACGGGGCTTGTAACAACAGTTGGCATCCCACCTTCCCCTAGATTCAATACCGACAATATCCGACTCTAGATCAAATTTTTTACAAGAGGCAATGAGGTTCTCAACCTCTTGTTCGTATCCCGTATTTTTTGTGTAATAGCTGACAATTACCATCAAATCTTAACTTTATTTCTCATTTGACAGATAAGTGAATCTCCCTTAAGAGCTTCTCAACTTCCTCTCTTTCTTGCTTTTTCAGAGAAAATCGCTTGTGTTTGACGATTTTAAGAGCACTTTTAAAGAGCCCGATCAAGGCTTTCGACCTGTTTGAGTCCCGTTTATCCCTCTTTGGAAGGGGGAAAACCTCACGCAGTTTTTGGAGCAACTCAGCCTTTGTCTCCCCTCTGTAACTTCTGATAAAGGCCTCTTTTTGCTCTTGAGGGATGGAGCGACTCGACAAACTGTAGATAGCCTGACGGGGCATCTCATCAATAATGGATCGGATCTTTGTAGAAAAGGAAGAGTAGAGCTCGTAGTACTTTAAAAAGTTATAAGGGGTCTGTCTATTACCATAGATCTTCAAAAGCCATGCTCCAAAGGCTCCCTCTCTGTAGGTTCTAAAAAGGGTTTGGGCACTCTTAATGCGCTCTCCGTGCAAAATGACTGCTTGATTGTTGATCGCCTTGACTTCAGAGGTGATCTCTTTTAGTTGCCTTAAATCTTGGGAGAGGTCTGCTCCGTCTGTTTGATACTTCTCAAGCAACCCTTTCAACGAGTCTTCTTGAGACTTGCTGATGGGAACGCCCTGAAAGACGGAGAGGCCTCCGCGGGAAGAGCGTTTGACAAGCTCACTGACCTTCTCCTTTTTCTGCGTTTTAAATCGTTCTGTTAAGAAAGAGGTGGATTTAGACATGGAGCCTCAAATGTAACATCACTCTTTATTCTACGCATAACCTCTTGCGTGAGGTTTGTGAAATCTTGGGCAGCCCGACTATTCGGACGGGTTTTAAAAACCGGTTTTCCGTGGATTGCCGCTTCAGAAATGGCGATATCCCTCCTAATTTTTGTATCGAATAGCTTGCCAGGAAACGTTTCGTTCACCACATCGATAAACCCTGCGTTATTTTTACCGCGCGCATTCCAAAAGGAGAGAACGACGCCCAAGAGATCAAATGCGTGCCGCTCTGCAATGTAGTGCATAAAGTAGGAGAGCCTCTGAAGCCCCTTGATACTGTAAAACTCAGATGTTGTGCAGACAAGCGCGTGCGTTGCTGCAATGAGCGCAGATTCGGTCAACCAACAAAGAGAGGGGGGCGTGTCGATCATCACAAAGTCGTAATCAAGTCTGCTTATGATCTTTTTAAGCTTTTCATGTGAGTAGCGGTCGGCGGCCAAAACACCTGTAACTTCAACCCTTTCTAACCAAGTGTCAGCGGGAAGAAGATCGAGATTGGGCATTAGGGTTTTAACAATCACCTCTTCCGCCTTTTTCTTATCTTGTAAAACGGAGGCCAAGCTGTCGTGATTGTCAGGATCAAAGCCGAGACCTGCGGTCAGGTTGGCTTGCGCATCAAAGTCGATCAACAGAACCTTTTGGCTATATTTAAGGGCAAGTATCGATCCTAGATTGAGTGTGACCGATGTCTTGGCCGTTCCCCCTTTGAAACTACAAACACTGATGATTTTCATGAGACCGCCCGATAAGGTGATACAAGATGTCTCTCTTTATATTCGATCCCAATCTTTTTTAAAAAGTGATCAAGCCGAATTTCACCATAAACCAGAGAATCTCTGACTCGCAAATTGACCGTTTGCTTTTCCCGTTCACGATCACCCACGGTCAGTACGTAGTTGATCTGAGATAGTTGGGCTCTACGCACCTTTTTCCCCATCGATTCCTCTGAAGCATCGATATCACAATCGAAATGGGCGGCATCAATCTGCTTTTTGATCTTTTCAACATAAGGAAGATGGGTCTTCGCAATGGGAATCAACCGGATGGGCAAGGGGCTCATCCAGAGGGGAAATTTTCCCCCCAAGTGCTCGATTAAAATGGCTAAAAACCGCTCAATCGAACCGAAGATCGCGCGATGGATCATAACAGGTCTTTTGAGCGTGCCATCAGCATCTTTGTAGGTCAGATCGAACCGCTCGGGAAGCGCCATATCGAGTTGGATCGTCCCACACTGCCACTGCCGTTTGAGCACATCCTGAACATTTAGGTCGATTTTCGGCCCATAAAAAGCGCCATCCCCCTCGTTGATCTGATAGGGAACCTGGGCTGTTTCCAATGCTTTTTGCAAACTTTGCGTGGCAATCTCCCAGTCCGCATCAGTTCCGATCGATTTTTTGGGTCTGGTAGAGATCTCAAATGTGTAGCTAAGACCAAATGTTTCGTAGATGGACTTGACCAGATAGAGCAGATTCAAGACCTCATCTTCGATCTGATCCGGTTTCATGAAAAGGTGAGCATCATCTTGGTGAAAAGATTGCACGCGGAAAAGTCCGTTTAGAGCTCCTGAGGGTTCGCGCCGGTGCACATGGCCGAATTCAGCAACCCTTAAGGGGAACTGACGGTAGCTCTGCGTGTGCGTCTTGTAGTAGAGCATACACCCAGGACAGTTCATTGGCTTGATCGCAAACTCTCGCTCTTTGGAAACCTTGCAAGTGAACATATTCTCCCTATAGTGCTCCCAGTGCCCCGAGGTAGTCCAGAGCTCTTTGGTCATCATTTGAGGCGTTTTGATAATTTGGTATCCATTCTTAAGGTGCACCTCCTTCCAAAAATCGAAGAGATGATCCCAAATGGTAACCCCCTTGGGGTGAAAAAAGGGCATGCCAGGTGCCTCTTCTTTGAAAGAGAAGAGGTCAAGACGGGGGCCGACACATCGATGATCCCGCTTTTTGGCCTCCTCGAGCATGAAAAGGTATGCTTGCATCTGAGCTCGATCTGGGAAAGAGATGCCGTAGATGCGCGTGAGCATCTCTTTATCACTATCTCCTCTCCAATAAGCTCCCGATGTCTTGAGAAGTTTAAACGCCTTGATTTTTCCCAAGTTGGGCAAATGAGGACCGCGGCAAAGATCGAAAAAATCCCCCTGCTCGTAAGCTGTGATCTGACTCTCCTGTTCAAACCCCTCGATGATCTCTTTTTTGTAAGGATTACTTTCGAAGGCCTTGAACGCTTCCTCTTTGCTTTTAAAAAAATGGAGTCTAGGCTTGAAATTTTCAGAGATGATCTTTTTGATCTCTTTCTCGATCCTCGGGAAATCCTCTTCAGAGAGGCTCAAGTTTGCAAAGTCGTAATAAAATCCATCTTTGATCGGAGGTCCAATGGTGGGAAGTGCTTCGGGCCAAAGGCGGACAACCGCCTGAGCCAAAACGTGTGCTGAGGTGTGCCAAAACGTCTCTTTGCCCTCTAGTTGATCAAAATGGACAAGCTCAACCAAGTCTTGATCGCAAAGTTTTTCGCTTAGATCTCTTAATTTTCCATTGATCGAAGCGACAAGCGATTGGTCTGGTGCATTTAGAGCGAGTTTTTCCGCTAAATCTTTAGCACTTGCACCTGAAGGCAGATCTATCTCTTTTTTTTCGTATCGGATTTTTGGCATGATATCTATTCTACAGCAGATGGTAAATAAAGAAAAAGATCAAGATGGACTTCGAGCAGGTAGAAAAGATTGCTGATGCTTTGGCTAAGACCCACATGCAAAACCCTTGCTCATTCAGAGCTCTTGCCTGGGCTCGCATTTTAGCAGGATCCCTTATCGATGAGAAGGGCACTCTCCTAAAAAAAGAGCTTCCCGACTTTCCTTCAGGGGTGCAGGGGGGAAACAGCAAAGAGATTACAAAACACTTTGAGTTTGTCTTAAACTCTCTTCACTCCCATAAAGAGCTTCTCCACCTTTTCTATCGGTTCAAAATGCCTGTTGCAGACCGCTACATTGAAAGATTGATCAGGTGTTCCCTTGCGCTCCCTCTTGATTCTCAAATCACCCATCGAGAGCTTAGAAAAGGGGTGTTGACAGCCCTTTTGACCCCTTTGCGTCAAAATATAGGCTCTTGCTTTGCCACAGCTCCAGCAATCTTTATCCAATCGGAGCAAATAGAAAGGCTCCTGCTCGATCTTTACGACCTAATCATGACAAACTCCCTATCCCGCATTGTGGACGGAGTCAAACAGACGGTGCCGATCAGCCCAAGTTGGGGAGTTGGGGATTTGAGGAAACCGGTTCTAAGAAATGCACTCGACTCTCCAGCTCTTCGAGCAGCTCTCGCCGTTTCTCATATCCCACCTTCAAAAGTAAACATGGACGGGATCACTGTGGAAGATCTGATCCAGAGCGCAATTGCCAAGCACTGCCCCAGCCAACAGGCCGAGCTTTTCGAAAAAAACAGCAAAGATACTTTCAAAGCGTTCACCGATCACGCCCTTTTAAAAACTTGGGAGTATACCATCGCCTCTTTCTCTGATTTTAAAACCGAGTTCTACAAGTGGAACCTATTTGCTAGCTTGGGATTCGACCATCAGGACAAAGGGGGGATCGGCCACCTCCTCTACACACTCTTAGAAGAGAAACTTAAAAAAGTGCAGGCCAAGGCAAAAGAATCAGAAAACCACCACTCGCGAGCCATTGACGAGGCCAGGCTAGCTCAAGGTTTGCTCCGTCAAGCGTCCGACTACCGGCGTGCTCGGCAGCTCAAATTAGAGCTTGATTTGCGCATCTACCATGCTGAATCTTGCAAAGAGATGTGCATCGATTTAAATGAGCACGCAAGGCATCTGTCTGGTTTTTTCAAGTTTTTGCTTGAGCAGTATGCAAAAAAATTTCCCGAGTATTTTCAAGAGATCTATGATGCCGGTATGCGGGATCTCAAGTCTGCATTCTACGAAGATGCGCCTGCTGGATTCCGCCTGCTCTACAAACATGGGCGCGCCACTCCACTTGCTTGGACTTTGATCCACGACAAGGAGACCTACGTCCAATCACTTGTTAGTTTTTTTATGGAGACAGAGCCTCAAATTGCCGCTGCATGCGGATGGGAAGGAGGGGAGAAGGAGCTCCAAGAGCTCACAACCTGTTTGATCCATCATCTACGCACCGATGAGTTTTTAGATTCAGCTATCAAAAGGATGGAGCGGATTCATGGTAAAGAGCAAGAGATAAAAAACCCCTGGAGTTACACCTCTGGAGGAACAATGAGCACTTTGATTCGGTGTTACTACTCTTTGGAAAAGGAACCCTCAGAGGAGAGGTGCACTCCGAGAAGCCCCCTCGATCTGCTCGTTTTTCTTCTCGATTTAATGAAAGGGCTTCCCTACAAAAGGGCGAGCCTGTTTGAAAAAAATCTCCGAAAAGGGATGCTGATGTACTCTCCGAAGCACGCTTTTATCTTTCGGCCAGGGCTTGGCTCTTTCAAAGAGGGGTGGTTAAATGGGGGGTTTAGCTACACCTGGGCTCGAGATCAGACTTTAACTGCAGGCATGAACTTCTACGATAAAATTTGTTTGAGCTGCAAAGAGCAACAGCTATTAGCTGATGAGTTTTGCGAGTCCTATTTGCCTCGCTGGGAGGAAGTGGCTTTGGCAAAAACCTTTGCCCCTCTAGGCGCAATCCTTGATCTTCCAAATTTTCGCACTCACCTTTTTGAATCTTTAAGGGGTCATGTCGATCAAGAGGTCGCTCTTCTCGATCAGATTGACGGATTCCTGCGCATAGCCTTTCCCCTTATTGAGAGAAGCGAGATCGAAGAGCTTCTCAAAAGTTTTCCCCGAGAAGTAGACCAGCTTTTCTTTGAGACCCTTCAACCTGTTTACACCTTTTCGGGTGCTTATAACCGCCTTTTTAAATGTGTGAAATGTTTCGACTTTCTGGACAGAGCGTTCAAAGAGAGAGGGCTAACCCCTCCCGATCCAGTTCTATTTGCCGACACGAACTGGCCTTGGCTTTACCTTGGTTTTGCCTACAACCCAGCAATCAAAAAGCTCGATCTTTGGTGTTTGGACTTTCGCTCTTTGAGCGGCTATCCTCTCTCATCGTGGCGATCAGCGACCGATGGATCTGCTCTTAAGCCTTGGGGTGTCTTCATTGACCCTTCCGAATATAGCCGGATTGCCCCGCGTGATTTTGCCATCCTTCAAAAAAGGGTTTGATGTCAAATTAGTTCAAGAAAACTGATATGGAAATTTCATTTTACCGCAAAACCAATAGGGTGGATTACAGGTACGTCCTCAAAAACTCATGGCAAGTAAGTTTTTTTTTGCAAATGATTAGGTGGTTTGTTTAAAATGTCTTGGTATGATGCCAGTAGAGATTCCAGAA
>JANQSR010000172.1 GCA_028279205.1 Simkania sp. | reverse complement strand
TTCTGGAATCTCTACTGGCATCATACCAAGACATTTTAAACAAACCACCTATCATTTGCAAAAAAAAACTTACTTGCCATGAGTTTTTGAGGACGTACTCTCGGAGTACCTGTCAGATTCAATATCGATACCTGCGTCAAGGAAAGGGTCATTAAAAGAGCGATCATCAAGACCTAAAACACAACCTTCTTGCACTCCTAAGATAAGCTCAAATAAAGTTCTTTGATGGAACTGTAGATCAGACATCTGAAAGCAACTCCATTGTTTTGAGCATCTCCTTTTTCTTGGTTTGAGAGAGGTGTGCATACCGCTTTGTCATCTGCAAGCTCTTGTGCCCTAAGATTTCGGCGATCTGCCCAAATCCGTAACCTTCGATTGCTAAGTGAGAGGCGGTTGTATGCCTCAAATCGTGAAAGACGAGATCTTTGATCGAGCTACGCTTTAAAGCGACTCTCCACGCCGAACGGAAGTCGATCGGTTTTGCTACATCTTGAGGAGAAGGGAAAACGAGAAAGGAGTTTGGTTGATGATTGCGGTGCGACTGCAGAAGGGTTTGGATCTGCTTGCTTATGGGAACGGTTCTGTGTTGATTGTTCTTTGTATGCTTTAAGAAAATCCAATGATTAGCGAAGTCGACATCTGCCCAAGTTAGAGAGAGAATCTCCCCTTGCCTCATTCCTGTTTGGAGTGCGAGCAGCACAATTGTAAAGAGGAAACGGCATTTGCTTTTCTTGCAGTTTGCAAGCAGGACGGAAATCTCCTCTTTAGATAGGAATCGGGTCCGCCCTTGCACATTTTTGGGCTTCTTAACCGAACTTACTGGGTTGGCTCTGAGATAACCCCATTCGTCGATGCAGATCGAAAAGAGATGGGAAAGGGATGCGATGTAACGCACCACCGTGGAAGGGGATCGCTGGGTATGCCTAACAGTCGTTTCGCTGAGCAGCTTGTCTCTGATCTTTGCGATGTGAGAGGGGGTAATTTGAGACAGAGTGAGGCTTCCAAGCTCGTGGTCCCACCTAACCAGATGACGCTTGACGTTCTGTGCATCTTTCGGTTTGTGGGGAAGGATTTCGGCGATGTATCTCTGGATCGTTTTTGATAGGGTTTGGGTCTCCCCTCTTGCGTGATGCAAGTACTTGCCTTTCTCGACATCAGAGTCGGTGATCCGCTTCCACCGCTTGGCGTGGTCTAGCTTTTGGAAAGTTTTGGAAATGACGGGCTGCCCCTTGTGTCTGATTCTGACGCGATAGGAAACGGTTCCATCTTTTGCGATGCGGCGGTCAATGCCTGGGGGTATGTTCATGCTAACTCCTGTTTGGTTTTTTGAGTTAGTCATGCAGCGTTTTGTGCTCCTCGATGAATAGGTTTTGCCGTTTAGTGGTCCTCAGATGGTTCTTGGAGGAAATCAGGCAGCCCCGTCTTGAACGTAACTGCCTAAGAAAGAATACTCCGGATGCTGGATTCGAACCAGCGACCAACGGATTAACAGTCCGTTGCTCTACCGCTGAGCTAATCCGGAAAATCAGGATGATTACAAGCTAACAGCCTGTATTTAGGAAGAGATTTTACAGAGAGATCGGCAAAATGTCAATACGCTCTCATATCTTGCTTAAAATGGTTGAAAATTCCCACGTGAGTTTAATTTAGTTTGGTTTTTATACTCCTATATTAAAAAATAAAAGTGTGTTAACCTAATGCCCATGGAATGTCTCAGCGGTTACATCCAGAATATCATCTTTTGCAATGAAAAAAATAGCTTTACCGTTGCTCGTTTAAAACATCCCCAGAAAAAAGAGCTCATCTTAATCGTCGGAACAATGCCCAACATCAATCCAGGTGAGACAATCCGATGCCACGGCCAGTGGAGACATCATCCAGAGCATGGAAGACAGTTCGAAGTTAAAAGGTGTGAACTGAGTGCACCCGTCGATCTTGTGGGCATTCAAAAATACCTCGAATCGGGTGCAATAAGAGGGATCGGGCCCACTTACGCTAAGCTGATCGTTGAACAGTTTGGCATCGAAACGCTCAAGGTGATCGATCACACCCCCCAACGCCTTTTAGAAATCCCAGGTATCGGGAATAAAAGGGTCAAAAAAATTGAAACATGTTGGGTAGAACAAAAGTCGATCAGACGGGTGATGATCTTTCTTCAATCTCACAAAATCAGCCCCGCTTTCGCCCGTAAGATTTTTAAAACTTATGGAGATGAAAGCGTAGAAAAAGTCACCAAAGACCCCTACTCATTGGCCAGGGATATTTTTGGAATCGGATTTAAAACTGCCGATCAAATCGCCCAAAACTTGGGTATAGAAAAAGAGGCCTCTAATCGGATTCAATCGGGGATTGAGCATGTGCTTTGGGAACTAAGTCAAGAAGGGCACGTCTGCTTTCCCCTTGACCTATTTGTAAAAGAAGCGGCAGAAATGTTAGAGGTCGACTCAGAAAAGGTCTCTTTGGAAATTGAAACACTTAAAAAGGAAAAAAGGGTGATTGAGGAGGTTTTAGACGAAAAAGCAACCATTTGGGTACGCCCCCTCTTCCTATCGGAGCTTGGGATTACGAAAGAGCTTAGACGCATCGAAAATGGCTCTTCTTCCATTCGCTCCATACTCTTAGACAAAGCGATTGAGTGGGCCGAAAAGAGATTGCAAATGCGCTTTGCAAAAGAGCAAAAAGAGGCGATCAAAAGAAGCCAAGTAGAAAAGGTTCACGTGATCACAGGTGGCCCTGGAACAGGTAAAAGCACGATCACTCGCGCTATCTTATCGATCACCTCAAAGCTCACAAATCGGATCATTTTAGCAGCCCCTACTGGCCGAGCCGCTAAACGGCTTAGTGAAATCACCTACCGAAAGGCTTTCACAATCCACAGCTTGCTCGAGGTCGACTTCCAAAAAGGGGGCTTTAAGAAAAACAGAGAAAACCCCCTTCAGTGCCACCTGCTCATCATCGATGAAGCGAGCATGATCGATACGCAACTGATGTATCACCTTCTCAAAGCTGTTCCCGAAGAGGCGCGTCTGATTCTTATCGGAGATATCGACCAACTGCCCAGTGTCGGCCCCGGAACTGTTCTAAAAGATCTGATCGACTCAAGATCTCTCCCCGTCTCCCGCTTAAAAAAGATCTTTAGACAAGGTCGGGCATCTCGCATTGTCCAGAGCGCGCACCGGATTAATGCTGGCTATTTTCCCGATTTGACATTTGATCCAACGAGCGATTTTAATTTTTTAGAGATTGAAACCCCCGAAGCAATTCTGGAAAAAACAATCGACTTGATCAAGCGGCAGGTTCCTCAAAAATTTGGTTTCAATCCGATCGATGACATTCAGGTGCTCTCCCCCATGAAACGGGGACTCGTCGGTACAGATCATTTCAACCAGGTTTTGCAAAAAGAACTCAATCCTCAACCTCAAACAGCTCAAGTTGTCCATATGGGAACCACCTTCCAACTGCAGGACAAAGTGATGCAAATCCGGAATAACTACGATAAAAAGGTCTACAACGGGGATATCGGGCGGATCCGTACCATCGACAAGGAAAACCAGACGGTTTTGGTTGCCTTTGAATCGATCGAGGTTGTTTATGACTTTTCCGAACTCGACGAGTTGAGGCTCTCTTACGCGGTTTCCGTGCACAAATACCAAGGAAGTGAGTGTCCGTGCGCGGTGATCCCCCTACATATGAGCCATTTCAAACTTCTCTTTCGCAACCTTCTCTACACAGGACTTACGAGGGGGAAAAAGCTCGTTTTGCTTTTGGGAACAAAAAAAGCTCTTGCGATCGCCATCAAGACAGAAGATGCTCAAAAACGGTTCACAGGTCTCAAACACCTGCTTTCAAAAACATTTGCAACCACTTCACATAAATAGGGTTTTTAGGTAAGAGGATTATGAGATCACCTCTCCCGGCTGCGAAGAGGCAAGCTCGAGAAGCTCTTCTATTACCTCCCCTTGCCCACTGCAAAGCAACATCCCCTGACTCTCAATTCCCATCAGTTTTACAGGCTTGAGATTCACAACAAAGACAGCCCTTTTGCCAATTAGCTTTGACGGCTCGGGAAAGCTTTGGGCAATCCCCGAAACAATCGTCCTTGTTTCTAACCCAAGGTCAACTGTCAGTTTTAAAAGTTTTTTGCTCTTTGGAACAGGCTCTACATTGATAATCTGGCCAGCACGTAGATCGAGCCGCGCAAAATGCTCGAAATCGATCCCCTCTTTAAAAGGAACCATCCCCTTTTTTTCAGGAAGCTCCCCTTCCTTCTTTTTTGAAAGCGCGTCGATCTGATTCTCAATCATCTCATCCTCAATCTTTTGAAATAAAATTTTTGGTTTTCTTAGCTGGTTGGTCAAAGGCAACCCTCGATCTAAAACGGCATCCCAAAGAGAGGAGTCGAGCCGCTTTTCGTAACCGAGCATCTCCCAAACTGTTTGAGCTGTTTCTGGGATCATCGGGAAAGAGACAAGAGCGAGCACGTTTAACCCTTGCAAAGAACAGGCAAGAGTTGTCTGCATCTGCTCTCGCAGGAGCGGGTCTTTTATTCCCTTCCAAGGCTTTTTCGCATCAAAGTAACTATTACCGAGACCCGCAACTTCCATGATCAGTTGAGCCACTTTACGCAACTGGAAACCGTTGTACGCCTGATAGATCTCTTTTGCCTTAATCTTGAGATCTTCTAAAAATTTCTGGTCCTCATCACTGACCTTGGCCAAAGGGGGAATTTGCCCTTTTAAGTGTCTGTGGATAAAAACAAAAATGCGATTGACGAGATTCCCATATTTTCCAAGCAGTTCAGCGTTACACCGCATCTGAAACTCTTTCCAAGAAAATTCACTATCTTGGGTTTCAGGGGCATTCGATGCAATGGTGTAACGGATCTGGTCTACACTGAATGTCTTGAAGAAAAAATCCAAGTCGATGTACCAATTGTTCGATTTGCTAAACTGTTTTCCTTCCAAATGATAAAATTCATTTGCTGGAAGCTCATCCACAATTTTGTAATCTCTATTTTGCCCCATCTGCATGGCGGGAAAGAAGATGGCGTGAAAAGGGATATTATCTTTGCCTATAAATTGCACGTAGTGGGTCTCTGGATCGAGCCAGTATTTTTTCCAAGCATCTCGATCTTTGTGCACTTTTTCAGCCCACTCAACCGTCGCCGAAATGTAGCCGATCGGTGCATCAAACCAGACATAGAATACTTTTCCCTCCGTCCCCTCCAAAGGGACTCGAATACCCCAATCAGAATCACGCGTAATCGCTCTTGGACGCAGATCGTCGATGTAGTTTTTCGCAAAGGCAACGATGTTTGCTTTCCACTTTTTGCCCTCGATCCATTTGGATAATCTTTCCTTAAAAAGATCAAACTTTAAAAACCAATGTTTCGTAGGTTTTAAAACAAGGGGAGCTTTTGTTAATTTTGACTGGGGGTTTTTAAGATCTGTTGCTTCGTAACTCGCTCCACACTTTAGACACTCATCCCCTCTTGCATCTTCGAAGCCACACTTGGGACATGTGCCTGTCACATAACGATCTGCTAAAAACCGCCCATCACTCGGAGAGTAGAGCTGCTCAGTTATTTTTGGCTCGATATACCCATTTTCTAAAAGATCTAAAAAGAACTGCTGGGTTGTCTTGGTGTGCCCTTTCCAAGTTGTGCGAGAGTAATGGTCGAACGAGATGCGCAGTTTTTGAAAAAATTCCACGATCATTTTGTGATAGAGATCAACATGCTCTTGAGGGGTGCGGTTTGCCATCTCAGCACTTAGAGTGATCGGAACGCCATGCTCGTCCGATCCACAGATGTAGAGAACATCAAGACCCACTAAGCGCTTAAACCGTGCGTAGCAATCTGCAGGTAGGTAAGCACCCGCCACGTGACCAAAATGGAGTGGACCATTCGCATAGGGCAGTGCGGCAGTGATTAGAACTTTTTTAGTCACGTGACACTCCCAATCCCCTAAAAGGGATGGGCTTCTAAGCCAACATCTGGAGACGACCCGCCACTCATGCGGCTCCCAGGGATGGGACGGCCTATTTCT
>JANQSR010000164.1 GCA_028279205.1 Simkania sp. | reverse complement strand
GACTTAAAAAAGTTTGTACAGAAAAATTTTAAAGTGCTTTTTTTAGGTTCATCTTGTACACTTTGTCGCAATATGTTTGAAAATCAGAAAGAAAGCTTTCCAGAGCGGGAAAAGCGTCTGCTCGATGGATGGATCAAAAACGACACATTTAGAAAGACGCTTAAAAACCGGGAAAACTTCCCCCTTTTCTCTTTTTATGATGGTCCCCCCTTTGCAGCCGGTCTTCCTCACTATGGCCACATCCTAACAGGACTCAGCAAAGATGTCGTTTTGCGCTATAAAACCATGCAAGGGTTTTATGTGCCCAGACGTTTCGGTTGGGACTGCCACGGCGTGCCTGTGGAAAATGAGATTGAGCAAATGGAAGAGTTTGCAAAAAATCCTCCCATTGACAATCCGAGCATCGGCAGATTCAATGAGGCCTGTCGCACAATCGTCCTTCGTTACACACAGGAGTGGGAACGGACTGTCAATCGCATGGGAAGGTGGATCGATTTTAAAAATTCCTATAAAACGATGGATCCTTCCTTTATGGAGACGGTTTGGTGGGTGTTCGGCGCGCTTTGGGAAAAGGGTCTCGTGTATGAGGGGCTCAAAGTGATGCCCTTCTCTACAAAACTCAGAACCCCCCTCTCAAATTTCGAGGCGAATTTAAACTACCGGGACGTAGATGACCCTTCAGTCATTGTCACATTTCCCTTGATAGATGAGCCAGGAACTTTTCTAATCGTTTGGACAACAACCCCTTGGACGTTGCCCTCCAATCTGGCCTTAGTTGTCAACCCGTCTATCCTGTATGTGAAAATCAAGGAGAAAAAGAGTGGCAAAAAGTATATCACCTCCAAAAAAAGTTTGACGCGCTACTTTAAACATCCAGGTGACTACGAACTCTTAGAGACTCTAAAAGGAGAGCGTTTAAAGGGGCTTTGCTACAAGCCGATCTTTGACCACTTTGTCGATCGCAAAACTCCGAAAATGTTCACAATCCTCGAAGATCAGTTTGTTGAGGAAGAGGATGGAACGGGAATTGTCCATACAGCACCCGCATTTGGAGAGGCTGACTTTTTTGTTTGCAAAAGGGAGGGAATCCCCCCTATTTGCCCCGTCGACGAGCAAGGAAGATTTACACGAGAGGTTCCCGATTATGCGGGTCAATTTGTCAAAGATGCCGACAAAGGGATCATTCGCTCACTAAAAGCTCAAAACCGCCTCTTGTATCAGGGGCAAGTCCACCATCGCTACCCCTTTTGCTGGCGTTCAGATACCCCTTTGATCTATAAGGCGGTTGAAACTTGGTTTGTCAGCGTAGAGAAGATCAAAGAGCAGATCATTGAGACAGCTAAAAAGATCGAGTGGGTGCCCAAACATATCAAAGAGGGGCGTTTTGGAAAATGGCTTGAAAACGCACGTGACTGGGCCATTAGCCGTAACCGTTATTGGGGAACTCCGATCCCTATATGGCGAAACGACGCTGGTGACTGCATTGTCATCAAAAGTGTTGAGGAGCTTGAAAAACGAACAGGAAAGAGGGTTCAAGACCTTCACCGCCACCATATCGACACGCTCACCTTCAAAGAGAAGGGCAAGCTTTACACGAGAATTCCAGAGATCTTCGACTGTTGGTTTGAATCAGGTTCGATGCCCTATGCACAAAGCCACTACCCCTTCGAGTCTAAAGAGGAGACCATGAACGGTTTTCCCGCAGATTTTATTTCTGAAGGTCTCGACCAGACCCGTTGTTGGTTTTATACACTGACCATCTTGTCTACCGCCCTTTTTGACAAACCAGCCTTTAAAAATGTGATCGTCAATGGAATTGTGCTCGCAGAAAATGGCTCAAAAATGTCCAAACGCTTGCGAAACTATCCCGATCCAGAGATGATGTTTGAAAAATATGGAGCCGATGCGACCCGCCTCTACTTGTTGAGCAGCCAGGCGGTGCAAGCAGAGGATTTGCGCTTTAGTGAAAAAGGGGTGGAGCTTGTCCTTCGTCAGTTTTTAATCCCCCTTTGGAATGCCTACGTTTTTTTATCAACCTACGCTCTCATTTATAAATGGAGACCCGAGCGGAAAGAGTCAACCACTCCATTTAAACCAAAATCTGATATCGACCGCTGGATCCTCTCCCTTTTAAACAGGTTGGTCAAACAGGTTCGATGGGGAATGGATCGTTACCTATTAAGTCAATCGGTTGCTCCATTTATTGAATTTATTGACCAGCTCACCAATTGGTACATCCGCCGCTGCCGCAATCGATTTTGGTCAGATAAAGAGAGCATAGATCGAAGAGAAGCGTTTCAAACCCTTTATGAGGTTTTGATCAACCTATCCAAAGTTGCAGCCCCTTTCATCCCCTTTATCAGTGAAGCGATCTATCGCAATTTACGTGAAAGTCAAGCCCCTGAGTCGGTCCACCTAACCGACTTTACACCCTATCAAGAGGGGATGCGTGATAGGCGACTTGAGAAAAAGATGCAAGCTGTACAGACAGTTGTCAGCATGGGGCACGCTCTTCGCAAAGAGCGCAAAATCAAAGTGCGCCAGCCGCTCGGAAAAGCCCATTTAGTTTCACCAGATCAGACAACCTTGGCGCTTCTCAAAGAGCAACAGCAACTGATCAAAGAGGAGCTCAATGTGAAGAGTTTGGAGTTTCATAGCGATGAGTCCTCTTTTGTTTCACTCAGCATCACACCCAATTTTCGCCTTCTTGGTAAACGATTGGGACCTTTGATGAAGCAGATGAAGGGGGCACTAGAGCGTCTAAAAGAAGAGCAAATGCACGCCCTTTTAGAGGGTAAAGGGATCACGCTCACTATCGAAAATAAAACTGTTTCGATCGAAAGCGGTGAGATTGAAATCAAGAGGCAGGTGAAGGAGGGGCTGATTGCTTCGACAAAAAATCGGATCACCATTGCTCTAGATCCCACTTTAAACAGAGAGCTTCTCGAAGAGGGTCTCATGCGCGAAATCATCAACAAACTCAATACACAGAGAAGAGAGCAAAGGTTTGAAGTGACTGACCGGATCCAAGTGACCATCAACTCTACCCAAAAGGTGAGAGAGTGCTTCGAAAAATTTTATACTATTATCACCCATGAAGTGTTGGCAACAAGTGTGAGCTTCAAAGAGACAGAGGGCATCGATTGGGATCTCAATGGGGAAAAGGCAACGATTAAAATAGAAAAGTTAGCGAAATGATGATCACCCCTCCTCCCTTAAGACAGGGTGACACGGTTGCTCTTGTCGCCCCCGCAAGCAAAGTTAAAAAAAGTGAAGTCGATACTTGCATTGAAAATTTCGAGGCCAAAGGATTTCAAGTCAAGGCGAGCGATCATCTCTGCGACAAGTGGGGCAATTTTGCGGGAACTGATGAGCATAGAGCAGCCTCTATTATGGAGGCTTTTAAAGATGAGAGCGTCAAAGCGATTTGGTGCATGAGGGGTGGCTACGGTTCTACTCGTCTTCTAGGAAAGCTTGACTACGAAATCATAAGATCTCACCCAAAGGCCTTGATTGGGATGAGTGATATCACAGCCCTTCATTTGGCACTCAATCAAAAAGCACGCCTTGTTTCTTACCTCGGTCCAAATTTCAGAGCTTTGTCCGATCAATCGACAGAGCATCCAGCTCTAGCCACCCTTCAAAGAGGGAAAGAACCTTTGGTTTTCAAGGGGGAAGAAGCACTTGTATCTGGAAAGGGGGTTGGTCTTCTGACAGGGGGGAACCTTTCGACAATCGCCTCGACGATGGGAACGCCCTGGCAAATTGAAACAAACAAGAAGATTTTCCTCCTAGAAGATATCAACGAAAAGAGTTATCGGATCGACCGTTACTTAAACCAACTCAAGCAGGCAAAGCTTCTAGATGGTCTTGCGGGTCTGATTCTCGCAAGTTTTATTAACTGCGATTCTCAGCAGGAAGGTGACTTCACCTTAGATGATATTTTTGAGGACTATTTTGGAAAGGCCCCTTACCCTGTCCTCAAAGGATTTCCGAGTGGTCACATCGAGGCTCAAGTGACATTGCCCCTAGGAAGGCAAGCCGAACTAGACACATACACTAAGCTCCTGACTTTCAGAGTGTAAGCAACCCGAGTTAACATCTTGGTCTTAAAAAATTAAACTGCTCGTTCCAAACTAGTTAGAAATAAATCAGGTTTTTGCTAAAATAAGAAGCGGGGGTGCACTGGTTTCGACTTGGGAGCGAAACATTTAGTGGCATGCAGAGGGTTCGGTTGGCCTCTTAAAAAAGCCGAAAACCAATAATTGTCGATACTGAAGACGAATTATTAGAAATGGCCGCATAAGACCTAGTCCGTCTATTTGTAGCCGATAGCCTTAGACTGAACCAGGGGTTTGAGGGTCTATCTTAACATTCTTGGTGTGAGTGCGCATTCTCTCGGTCTCAAGAGCGCGCATTCGAGATGCAAAAGAGATATGGCTGTCTTTGCGTATGGGGTGTCTTACATCTAAGGCAGACATTAAAAATTTTTAAGACACTAAGCATGTAGTCACTTGTGCAGAACTTGCCGAGGACGAGAGTTCGATTCTCTCCACCTCCAATCCTTTGGACGAATGGTTCATCTAGTTGTGCTGAGAGACTTTAGGTCTCTCAGCTGCAATTTCTGAAACATTAGCCCACGCTTTTTCATCCAGGTGACAGCTACCAGTCCCTTTAAGGGAATGAGCCTCTTCCGATAGCTTGGGCTTCGCCTTGAAATGTTAATACCAATTGCAAAAAATACATTCATAAATTGACCCACGATCTCGAGCACAGATTTTTCACCCGATTCGGGGTATCAACAAAAGCATTCCAATAAACAAGGATTCACCTATATTTTCAGGGATGACTAGCTAATCTCCGTATATAATTCAAACTCACACCTTCCTGCAATCTGTCCAGTACCTTTCGATAATTTAACCGCACCGTTCCTTGAGCCTCTTCGATTAGCAGAATCAGAACCTTTTCAAGAGTTTCATCCTCTTTCCAAGCGGTAAAATATTTGCGAAAAGCCCTCGGTTCAGAAAAATCTGAAGTTACTGGAATTTCATCAATGGGAACCCCGTTCATGATAACCGAAAAAATCGAATTTAGATCACGGCGACGATGCTGACCACATTTGATTATTTTTTTATTTAGTAAAGGATCGATAAGCCTCCATTGTCTATCAGTTACCCCTTGAAATCCTGATCCAGCTTGTCCAAATTTCTTATTGAAATTGGAAATTGATAGTGGTTTGGTTTTCGGATTCGAAATTTCCTGAAGGTTTTCAAGTAGCTTTCGATAATAGGATTGTAACGGCTCTTGGGACTCTTTCTCCAGTAGAAGCAAAATCTCCTCGAAGGCTTTATCTGTTTGCCAAACAAGGAAATACCGTTTAGCTGTCCACTTTACGGAAAAATTTGGGTTTTTTGGAAGGGAAGTAGAGTTCCCATTTATTAAAATAAAAAGAAGCGAATTTAGAGCCTTGCGAGGGTTCTCTTTTACTTTAACCTCTTCTTTAAATAAAGGTTCAACGAGATTCCACTC
>JANQSR010000153.1 GCA_028279205.1 Simkania sp. | reverse complement strand
ACCTAGGCGACCCTCTTCATTGGAATAGGCTCTCCCTGTATCCATTTTTGCTTGCCTTCAGCTCCAAGCGTGCCGCTTTGCGTTATCGATTTTCCAGCGAATTAGGCATGCCTTGAAGAAAAACTTAGGTGCCTCAACACTTCTGATTGCACCCCTTTCATCCCGCCCCTAAACGGGCAGGATTTCCCGCTCGTCAACTTAAAAAAATTTGTAAAAAATCAAAATCAGAATATAAAAAAAATAAGTATAAATAAGAATTAATATCTATTGGACATAATCCAAAAATTAGGACACCCCGAACCTCTTGGCACTTTTCCAACGGAAAATGGAGTGAATTTTTCCCTCTTTTCGCAAAATGGTTCACACATTTTTCTCTGCATTTACACCGAAGAGGAGGGCAAGCTTCTGGGTAAATTTTCTCTAAAACAGACAAAAAATTTATGGCATATCGAACTCTTAAATCTGCCCAAAAGTTTTGCTTACACTTACATTGCCCATCGATTGCACGATCTAAAAAATGGGCATATTTTTAACCCTAAAATCGAACTGACCGATCCTTATGCCAAAGACTTGGACACCCCTTCTACTTGGGGATTGAGGAAAGAGGCGGTGCGCTCTATTTATCGAAAGGAAAGCCGCTTCGACTGGGAAAATGTTGTCAGCCCCTCGATTGCAAAGGAGGACCTTATCCTCTACGAAATGCACGTGCGTAGCTTCACAAAACACCCCTCTAGCGGGGTTAAAAATCGTGGAACATTTCTCGGGATAATCGAAAAGATTCCCCATTTGAAAAGACTTGGGATCAATGCGGTTGAGCTCATGCCTATTCATGAATTTAATGAGACGGAAAATCAACGCTTAAACCCTAAAACAGGAGAGAAGCTCTGCAATTATTGGGGATATGGAACGGTGAACTTTTTCACCCCTATGAGGCGGTATGGAACGGCTGAAGATCTGAAGAGATTAGTCAGAGAATTGCACCGAGAAGGGATCGAAGTCATTCTCGACGTTGTTTATAACCATACGACAAATCTCAATGATCAGAAAAGCGGCTGCCCATTTTTTGGTCTAGACAACGCCGTTTACTATATCTTCGATGAGAACGGGTATCAAAACTACACTGGTTGTGGTCATACATTGAGGTGTCAACATCCCATCTTGCAAGACCTAATCCTCTGTTCACTTCGCTACTGGGTCACAGAATTTCACATCGATGGGTTCCGGTTCGATTTGGCCTCAACTCTGACGAGATCCGAATGGGGCATACCGCTAAAAGATCCCCCCCTCATCAAACGGATCGAAAACGACCCTATTTTAAAAGGAGCAAAATTGATAGCAGAACCTTGGGATCCAGGGGGGCTCTACCAGTTAGGCCATTTTCCAGGAAAAACATTTTTAGAATGGAATGGAAAGTTCCGAGATGATGTGCGCCGATTCATCAGAGGTGATAAGAACAGTCAAGCAATGAAAGATTGCTTGATGGGCTCCCCTGATCTATACAAATCTCCCTCACATTCTATCAACTTTATCACTGCACACGACGGTTTTACCCTGTGCGATCTGGTCTCTTACAACAAAAAATACAACCAGGAAAACGGGGAAGGTAATCGGGATGGAAGCCCAGATAACATCAGTTGGAATTGCAAGATTGAAGGGAGCACAAAAGATAAAAAAACACTCAAACTTCGAAATAAGCAGATGCGAAATTTTCTCTTTGCGCTCTTTCTTTCAAAAGGGATTCCTATGCTTTTAATGGGTGATGAATATGGGCATACGAGGCGGGGAAATAACAATGCATATTGCCAAGACAATGAACTAAATTACTTCCTTTGGAATGAGCGCCCCTTTCTGCTCCCCTTCATCCGAAAGCTTATTGAAATTCGCAAAAAATACCCGATCTTTCGCCGAAAAGAGGAGATAGAAAATGTTCAATGGGAAGAGAAGGGGTATTTGGGTCTAACTTTAAACTCTGAGTTATTTGCAGCATTTAACCCTTCGGAAAATGTTTATCTTTTGAAGCGGGAAGGGTGGTCTCTTTTGATTTCGACAGATGAAGACTCCCACTCTCCTCACAAGTTACACCCCTATGAATCTGTGCTCTTGGGAAAAAAATAGATCTTTGATACCATTTGTTGGTGAGTTTAGAATTCAAGCTATTGTGAATTTGCTAAAGTGGGATCAGAAGACGGAATCAAACGGCTTATCAACACCGGAGTATTACCCCTTAAATGGGATTTAAGTGCATGCTAAAGTGGCTCTCATCATTTCTCATCCTCCTCATCTCTTTATGCGGATGCACTAGAAATGTTTACCAACAAGCCTCCCATTACCATGATGACGGCAGATGCAAGCCCACCGTGGCACTGATTCCCGTCTTTGACAGAAGTGGAGCCGAAACTTCTTGGAACCTTTCAGAAGAGTTTACCGAGCAGCTCCGTCAGCGTTTTTTGAAGCAAAACAATTTTTACCTTAAAACACCTGATGAAATTAATGCTGAGACGGAAACTTTGAGCGAATCAAACTCCCCTTTTACCTCTGATTGCTTTTGGATTGCCCAAGCATTTAAGGAGGAAGAGTACGTTATTTTCACAGAACTTGTTGAGCATGACTTTCATCCCAAACAATCCAAAGAGCATTTTTTAAGTAGATTAACCCCCTCTTATGAACTATCAATGACTATGCGTGTGCGCGTCTTTGATTTAAGGAAAGGCAAGCCAGCCGTTGTCCTGCAAGAGCTGGTTCATCAAAATCACCTCGTTCCAAAACCCTCTAGTCCCGAGGGACAAGCCCCAGACGTTTGGAAAAAAAAGACTTTTTTCATGACCCCTATCGGTATCGCACATGCTCAATTTTCTAAGGAGATTGCCAAGCGGATTGAAGACTACGTTTTACTCTCCAAAAGTGACTAGATTGGGAAAATCCCCCCCCCTCAAAAAATCTTTTTTCTTTGACCCTCCCCTTCGTTTTACACATGACATTCAATTCAATACATGGTATTCGTAAAGTTTTATTTTCAATCTGGGGAAAAGAGATGAGCGATTTTCCTTTCGAACTCACATCTTATGGCCTTTCAGATATTGGTCTCGTCAGGCCAAACAACGAGGATGTTTGGTCCTCTTTACAGGAAAGCAAGTTCTTCGCTCTAGCAGATGGCATGGGAGGACACAATGCTGGAGAGGTTGCGGCGAAAGAGGCGGTACTTTTTCTCTGCTCTTCCATCAAAGAATTTTTCACTTCTAACAAAGAGAGGTGGGAAACTCTTGACCTTTGCACTTTCACAAGACTTTGGATTGAGAATGCCAACAACTGGATCTACCATCTGGGCAAGCAAAAAAAAGAGTATCAAGGAATGGGAACCACCCTTTGCACTCTTCTTTTTCAGAGGCGCTCTCTTATCTACGGCCATGTGGGAGATAGTCGTATCTACCGGTTTCGCAAACAGCGCTTAGATCTGCTCACTATCGACCACTCTTTAAAAAATGAGCTCATTTCTCAAGGTAAATTTCAAGAATCAAATGATCGACCCTTTCTCCATAGAAATATTTTGACAAGGGCAATTGGAACGCATGGAAATGTCGAAGCAGAAATCCAGATTGCGCCAGTAAATAAGGATGATCTATACTTAATGTGCTCGGACGGTCTGACCGACTACGTTTCCGATAAAGAAATTTATTCTGTGCTCAGCAAGACGAAAGACCCTAGGAAGGTCACAAAGATGCTGATCGAAACCGCAAAAGAGAAGGGAAGCGTTGACAATATTACGATTGTTAACGTTCGCGTCAATGAAAAGGATCTATCTCGATAACAATGCAACAACGCCTATCGACCCTCTAGTTGCTAAAGAAGTCACACGAGAGCTTTTGAAGGGGCCACGCAACCCTTCAAGCCTCCATTTTTTTGGGCAAGAGGGAAAAAAAACGCTTTTATCTTCTCGCCAAAAAATAGCCCATTTTTTAAAGGTTCAGCCCCATGAGATCTTCTTTACCTCAGGGGGGACTGAGAGCATGAATTTATTGATCCGTGGAATGATGAATCAAAGCCATGCGATTACAACCGACCTTGAACACCCTTGCGTGTATGAAAACATGAAACGACTTCCTTGCGTATCTTTTCTCTCCCCAGGTCTTAGGGGCGCTCCTTCTCCCGATCAAATAGCAGATGCCATCCGTGATGAGACTTCATTGATGGTTTTTTCGGCTGCTAACAGCGAGACGGGGATTAAAATCAACCTTGAAGAGATTGCCAAAATTGCACAAAGAAAAGAAATCCCACTTGTCGTTGATGGTGTGGCCTTGCTTGGAAAAGAGCGGTTTTCCATCCCAAAAGGTGTAACGGCTATGGGGTTTTCGGGTCATAAAATTCACGGCCCAAAAGGAGTCGGTTTTGCATTTATCCGTTCACAAACCAAACTCTCTCCCCTACTTATGGGAGGAAGTCAAGAGTACCACCTTCGCGCTGGAACCGAAAACCTCCCTGGCATCGTCGGCCTTGCCAAGGCAATCTCCCTTCTCGATGAAAACATTGAATCTTACACGGCGCATATGCGAAACTTGCGCGACCTATTTGAAACAATTCTTCTCAAAAGCACTTTTAACCTTAAGGTTAACGGAACGGGCGTTCGGACTGTCAACACCTCTAACCTATGTTTTCCAAACGTTGATGGTGAATCACTGCTGATTCACCTTGACATGCAAGGAATTGCTGCAAGTCACGCAACAGCCTGCTCATCAGGAGCTCTTGAAGTCTCACGGGTCTTGCTTAACATGGGAATCCCTAGAGAAGAGGCTCTTCGCTCGCTCCGCTTCTCGGTAAGCCGTATGAACACGGAGGAAGAGATCTTGCAAGCAGCGCAATTTCTCATTGAAACTGTGAGAGCAGCAAAAGATTTTTCTAATGTCTAAACCCCACCACTTACCTTCTTGAAAAAATATTTGTAATCTATGAGCGCAGCCCTACAGTTATTTTTTTTCTTTACACTAGGTTCTCAATTTACAAAAACTCTTCTTTCCCACATAATCTGTCTGAAATTGGTGTTTAAATTTAATTACCTGCGAATAAGATTTTGAGATGAATTCTTTTGAAAAGCTTAAAGAGATTTGTGACCGTCTGCGTAGTCCTGAGGGGTGCCC
>JANQSR010000100.1 GCA_028279205.1 Simkania sp. | reverse complement strand
GAAAGAGTGAAAAAGAAATCAACGCTCTTATCAAAAAGAGGAAGAATAGTGGCTTGCCCGTGAAGAGCCGGTGTCGACAGGGGAGCAGTATACGCCGTCTATTGGATCTTGGTCATTGGGATCGGTGGATGACTGTTGCTGCACGACTTTTTCCCAACTACTCAACGCTGGTTGTTTGTAGATGTTTGGAAATGGATCATCTGATTTCGCGTAAGTGTGGTTAATTAATCTAAGGAGAATATCATGGGCAAGACTTAATTTTTCAATATGCAAGTGTGAAACTTTTGAGCAGAAGGGAGCGCAGTTCCACTCTCACCTCTTCTAGGTCCGATCTTGTGTAGGGAGTTTCCAAGATTGAAAAAGTGTTTAGATGCATCGCTTCGATCACCTGAGTGTTTGGCAAAAGCAACTCTTCTAAAAGGGCTTTTTGGGGAAGAGCAATCGCAATGCTTCCTTGGTGGAGATACCCCCCTTTTTTTCTTCTTTGGGCAGCTCCAGCAACTTTTTTCTCGCCAATCATCACATCGTAGATCGTCGGCTTTGCCATGCAAAAGTTTTGAGAAGCAGAGTCGGACGGTTTCGGCGGGTCTTGGGGTAAAAGGGAGGGGATTTTAGAGGATTTGAAAAAAAGTTTGACTGTCTTTTCAACGTGGGCATTGATAAAGGTGTAGTTGTCCAAAGTGCGCTCTGAAAAAAAAGGGGAGTTTGAGGGGACCAAAGCAGAAAAGGCAAAGTCACAAAAATGAAAGAGGATCCCTCCCCCTGTCGGACGTCTGGCAAAGATTACCCCTTCTCTTTTCGCTTTTTCGAGATTTAAGAATTTTTCAATTTTAATGAAATAGCCATACGTTCCGCTCCTTTGTTCCCATTCATAGAAATGGAGAAGTGGAGAGTCATCTGGGCGCATCTGAGAGAGAAGCTGAGCGTCAATCTCCATGTTTTTTTTGGCAGAATTAACGCCTGTGTCTAAAATATTCCACATAGCTTTTTGTTTTTTAATTTCTCCTATTTTTCGAGAGCAGTAAAATAATGCTCTTTTGGTACTTGGTTTTGGCAGTCGACGTACCCCTTTTTCGCTCGTCACAGATAAATTTACAAAAAATCGGTTAACCCTCAAAATACGGTTAAGTAGGTTTAGGTTAGACAAATTTCCATTAGATCGGAAGAGGCAAATAGAAGCTTTTGTCAATAAACTTTTTAAAAATTAGGGGAGCCTTTTAACTTAATAGAGATAGAATGATGTTTGATAAATACACGAATAGAGCTAAACAAGTTGTTAAAATTGCAAAAAGGGAGTCTCAACGGTTCAATCATACTGGCTTAGGAACCGAGCACGTTCTGCTCGCTCTTTTAAAATTGGGACAGGGAATCGCCGTCAATGTCTTGCGCAATCTAAACGTAGACTATGACAAGGTGCTGAGTGAAGTAGAAAGGCTTGTTGGGTTTGGTCCAGAAATTCAGGTCTACGGCGACCCTGCTCTGACAAGCAAAGTGAAAAAAGTGTTTGCCTATGCTGGGGAAGAGGCGGCAAGTCTTAATCACAACTACGTGGGCACTGAACATCTCCTCTTAGCTTTGTTACGTCAAACGGGAAGTGTTGCCAATCAGATCCTTGAAAATTTGAACGTCAACGCCAAAGAGGTGCGAAAAGAGGTCTTAAAAGAACTCGAAACGTTTAATTTGCAGCTGCCTCCTATGGGCATCTCGGGCCAATCTGGCTTCCGCCAAGAAAAAATTCCTGGGTCTAATATGGGATCTCCTGGAAAAATCCCTGCACTTCGCGCTTATGGTCACGATCTAACCCAACTTTGTCGAGAGAACAAACTCGACCCCGTGATTGGTCGGTTCCAAGAGGTTGAAAAGCTGGTGATCATTTTGTGTCGCCGCCGAAAAAACAATCCAGTCTTGATCGGTGAGGCTGGTGTGGGTAAGACAGCGATTGTCGAAGGACTCGCTCACGCGATCGTCAAAGGAGAAATCCCCGACCCGCTTGGGAAAAAAGATTTGATCTCGCTCGATTTGACCCTCATGATTGCGGGAACCAAGTATCGTGGTCAGTTTGAAGAGCGGATCAAAGCTGTGATGGAGGAGGTCAAAAAGCATGGCAATATCTTGCTATTTATCGATGAGCTTCACACCATTGTTGGTGCGGGCGCAGCGGAAGGGGCTATCGATGCTTCGAACATCTTAAAGCCTGCCCTTTCCAGAGGGGAGATTCAATGTATTGGGGCAACGACCATCGACGAGTACCGGAAACACATAGAAAAAGATGCGGCTCTAGAACGGCGGTTTCAAAAGATCAGCGTCGCTCCCCCAAGTGTTGATGAAGCGACAAAGATCCTCATGGGACTCAAGCTCAAATATGAAGAGCATCACAAGTGTGTTTATACGGAAGATTCGATTCGCAGTGCCGTCTATTTTTCCGATCGGTACATCAGTGGTCGATTTCTTCCAGATAAAGCGATCGATCTCATTGATGAAGCGGGTGCCAAAGCGCGGATTTCGATGTTGCACCAACCGCAAGAGGTGCACCAACTAGAAGGTGACATTGAGAAATTGCGCAAAGCCAAAGAGGAGTCAATTGGCAAGCAAGAGTATGAAAAGGCCGCCAAGTTACGTGATCGGGAGAAAAATCTAAGGGAGAAACTGCATCAGGTTCACACAGATTGGGAGAAGATGAAAGAAGAGCATCGCGTGATCATAGATGAGGATGATGTGGCTTCTATCGTCTCTAAACATACGGGAATTCCAATTGCTCGGATTACAGAAGGGGAAGCGACAAAGGTTCTCAAAATGCAAGAGCTTTTGATGAAAAATGTCATCGGTCAAAAAGGGGCTGTCGAGGTGATCTGCCGCTCTTTGAGGCGGAGCAAAGCCGATATCAAAGATCCCAATCGTCCCATTGGAGCTTTCTTGTTGCTCGGCCCTACAGGCGTTGGGAAAACACTTGTTGCCAAACAGTTGGCCATCCAAATGTTCGGTGGTTTAGATGCGTTCATCCAAGTCGATATGTCTGAGTACATGGAGCGGATTGCAGCAAGCCGTATGACAGGTTCCCCGCCTGGGTATGTGGGACACGAAGAGGGGGGGCAGTTGACGGAGAAGGTGCGGCAACGTCCCTACTCCGTCGTTCTTCTCGACGAGATTGAAAAGGCCCATCCTGATGTTGTGAATCTGCTCCTCCAGGTACTAGAAGATGGTCATTTGACAGATTCTTTGGGGCGCAAAGTAGACTTTAGCAACACAATTATTCTGATGACCTCCAATCTTGGATCTGATCTCATTCGGCGTACGACAGAAGTTGGCTTTGGCTCAGTTGATGTGATGCCCGATTTTGATACGATGAAAGAGAAGATAGATAAGGCTGTTAAAAAACATTACAAGCCCGAGTTTATCAACCGTTTGGACGACACAATTATCTTTAGGGCTCTTGATAAAAAAGATCTCATGCAGATCGTCGATCTTGAGATTGTAAAGCTCAAGGAGCGGCTCAAGCGTAAAAATATTGAGATCGTTTTAAGCAATGAGAGCAAGGAGTTTCTCGTTAACAAAGGGTATCAGCCCGAGATGGGGGCTCGTACGCTGCGCCGCACCATCGAAAAATGTGTGGAGGATCCACTTGCAGAAAAACTGCTCAAAGATGGGGATAAACCGCGAGAGATTTTGATCGGCAAGGGGAAAGAGGCCTTGACCTTTACCGATCAGATCCTATCCGAAGAGATCAAAAGAAGACCTTCCAGTGCTGCAGCAAATCAAAAGGGTTAAAAGTTGGTTTAGTTAGAAAACTTTGACTCCCACCTCCTAATGTAGTTGAGAAGTTCCCTTTTCTCAGGCTTTTGTTGTAAGAGTTTTAAGGCAACCCCATCTCTACTTAGGTGGGCGAGCTTTGCCAGTAAATGGAGATGTCTTTTTTCATTGCAGGCAAAGAGAAAGAAAAGAGTATGAACAGGCTCACCATCCAATGCACCCCAATCAATCGGCTCTTTTGGAAAGAGGATCACAATCACATCATGTGGCTTTTTTAAAAAGGCGTCCCGTGCATGTGGAACGGCGATTCCTTTGTTAAGAGCGGTCGGCATCAACCTTTCTCGATCTAGGAGCAGCTCACTGATGACGATCGGATCCAAGGAGAGCTGTTGGCTGACCCTTTCCATTGTTTTGTTGATGAGATCTTCTTTGTTCTGAGCGTCTAGACTGGTGATCACCTGTCCGCAGTGAAGAGCCCGGTAGAGCCCAAATTGCTGCATTCCCCCCTTTTGCACATTTTCTAAGAGCGCTTTGTGACTTTTGGTCTGAGAGCTTGAGCTCTCTCTTTCCTCTTCCTTTGGGGGAAGAGGTTTTTTGCCTTTGGCCAAACGGGAACCCATCATCCAATTTTCAATTTCAACCAGGCTGAAACGGTACTGGTGATGGAGACGGTAAGCGGGGATTTCTTCTTTAGCTAACCATCTTCTGATTGTTGTTTCTGAAACATTGAGCAGTTTGGCAATTTCTTTGATCTTAAGATCCACTGTGATTTACCTCGTTGATAATTTCCCCCCCTACTATTCAGGAAACAGCAAAACCTATAATAAATGGGAATTTATTACAACATGAAGGTAAAAAAAAATTAAATTTTCTTAAAATTTAAGCGTTCAAAAAAAAAGTTTTTTCTTGCCAAAACGGCTCTTGCATCGAGGTTAGAGCGTTTTCAGGAGAATTTTTGCTCAGTCTTCAATCTCATCCAATCTCCAATCTATGGTTTCTTTGCGTTTGATAACGCTCACAGCATACACGGTCAAATATTTTAATTACACTCTGTAAATGCATAAAAAAATTTAACTGGGACGAGCGGGAAATCCTGTCCGTTTAGGGGCGGGATGAAAGCTCGCCCTCTATTGGATCTTGATTCCTAACATATTGTTCAATCACAGAA
>JANQSR010000059.1 GCA_028279205.1 Simkania sp. | reverse complement strand
TTGTGATGGAACCCCCCTCCAACCTCTCTTCCGATGCCGTCCACAACGAAAAGGTCAAGGTGCTCGAAGCGATCCGCCCATACAAAGGGGATGATTTTGAAACATGCTGCGTGCGTGGTCAGTATGGCAAGGGGTTTATCAATGGAGAAGAGGTGAAGGGGTATCGGGAAGAAGAGCGTGTCGACCCAAACTCTGTCGTTGAAACCTACGGAGCCATCAAGCTCTACATCGACAACTGGCGCTGGGATGGAGTCCCCTTCTATTTGCGCGGCGCAAAAAGGCTTCCCAAAAGGAGCACAGAGATTGCGATTATCTTTAAACCCCCCCCAGGCACCCTTTTCAAAGAGCAGAGCGGGCGGCATGCATCAAATGTTTTGGCTATACGTATCCAACCAGATGAGGGGATCTCTTTAAAGATCAACTGTAAGGTTCCAGGTCCGAGCAGTCCTGTGCAACCGGTAAAGATGGACTTTCGGTACGGAGCTTTTTTCGGCTTGAGCCCCCCCGATGCTTATGAGCGTCTCATTTGCGATTCTATCGCAGGTGATAGCACTCTTTTTGCGCGGCAAGATGAGGTTTTGCATTCGTGGAAATTTTTTACTCCGATCCTAAACTACTGGGCAGAGAAAAAACCGCCAGATTTTCCCAATTACCCTTGTGGAAGCTGGGGTCCTTCTTCTGCGGAGGAGATGATGGCTCGAGATGGTCGAAGATGGCGACTAATTTAAAAGAAAGGGGCAGATGTGATCCTTCTTAAGCCTTTAAAGTGAGTTACAAAAATCATGGTTAGTAGCGTACATCCAGGACAGATCGAGTCGGAACTTGACCGCATCTGGCACTCTCTTAAAAAAACAAGCAAGATGCGCGGGCGCCTCTTTAACCTGATCATCTATTCGAAAGCAGGCCGGCAGTTTGAGTATCTCGATAAGATTGCCAGGCAGGTCATCCGAAAATTTCCCTCCCGCATGATCTTCATCACCTATGATGATCTCTGCAAAGACCCCGCACTCAAAATAGAGGTCAGCGTCTTAACAGATGATGAGGGAGAGTGTGAGATTGCTTGCGATATGATTGAGATAAAGGCGTGCACTCAAAACCAACCAAAGATCCCTTTTGTTGTGCTTGCCAATATCTTGCCCGACCTTCCCATCTACCTCTTGCATGCGAGCACCCCCACACTCGAAAACCCTCTCGATAAAAAGCTCGAGGTTTTTGCAGATCGGATCATTTTCGACTCAAAAGAGGTGAGCCATCTTCCCGCCTATGCTACAGCCGTTTTAAAAAAAAAAGCGCGCACCCGCGTCGATATCGCAGATCTCAATTGGGCCCGTATGGAAGGGTGGCGTCAACTTTTTGCAAGCGTCTTCCAGTCGAGCATCGGCTTGAAAGATCTACGCTCCGCCAAAACAATCAAGATCTATTTCAACCTAAAAGAGCTTGACTCTTTGCATAAACCCCACATTCAAGCAACTTACCTACAAGCTTGGCTTGCTTCACAACTCGGTTGGAGACTAAACGCCGTTTCGAAAGAACATCTGATCTATCAATCGGATGGTCGCCCCGTTCACATCTATTTATACCCAGAAAAGATGGACTCTACCGACTCAGGGCAGATCTTATCAGTTGAGATCGATGCCGATCCAGATGTGCACTACGAGATGAGACGGCATGCAGACTTTCCTCAAAATGTGATCGTTAAAACATCGAGTGACCATTTTTGCTCGATCCCCCTTCATTTTGTGCTCAATCAAAATCCCAAACAATCCCTCGTCAAAGAGATCTGCCATAAGGGGACAAGTGTGCATTACACCAACATGCTTAAATTAGTTGCAAACATCAAAAATGAGTCTTTGTGCCCATGAATTCAAGCCATTTTTTCTGCTGGGATGAGAGGCGGGATATCGCTCACCCAGGAAATCGACAGGAGACGTTGATTTTTAGTGTCACCCACTTTTTAAACTGCGCAAAAGAGGCGTTTAAACTGCACGGCCACTTCGCTGTCGCCCTTTCTGGAGGATCGACACCTCTAGCCATCTTTCAACTGCTCTCAACCCCCCCCTATTCGACCGAAATCGACTGGACAAAGGTGTTGCTTTTTTGGGGAGATGAGAGGCAGGTTGAGCCGACCGATCCTGAGAGCAACTTCCGCATGGCATTTGAAGCTGGGCTTAAAAATCTGCCGATCCCCCCTCAACATATTTTCCGAATGGAAGCAGAAAAAGAGCTAAAAACACATGCGATGCGTTACGAAACGAAGATCAAAGAGGTTCTTGCTCTTCGTCCCTTCGATCTGATCATGCTTGGGATGGGAAGTGACGGACACACCGCCTCTATCTTCCCTGGCACTGCTGCATTTAAAGAGAGCAAACGGTGGGTTGTTGCCAACCATGTCGCTCAAAAAAAAACCTGGCGGATGACGCTCACCTATCCGATCATCAACAGGGCTAAAAATACCGTTTTCTACGTTCTAGGCAAGGAGAAACAAAAGATGGTTCATCAGATTTTCTGTGAGAAAGCTGATCCCCCCTTTCCCGCCTTTCTGGTGGGAACAGAGAAAAACAAAGCGCTCTGGATCCTCGACACAGAGGCTTTGGGAACCCTCTTTAAAACTCGAAATTCAAATTAAGTAGCCCCTC
>JANQSR010000055.1 GCA_028279205.1 Simkania sp. | reverse complement strand
GGACAAGAGCGTAGGAGGAGAGACGGGATTTCCAATAGTTTAGATGTCTAAGAGTGTCATCTCGAGAGCGGTGATGCTCGAGCACTCCGTCTTGAATGAAACGCTTTTTTAGCTCTTCAAATGTGCGAAGCTTTTTGTGCTCATTGAATTTAAATTGGCCAAGTTTGATCTCACGTTCAACTTGGTGCGCCCAGTCTTCCGCTTCTTGTTTCCGATCAAAATGGTTACAGACGGTGGGGTAATCTTTGATGCGAACAACCGCTCGCCAACCTTTGCTTTCTTTTCGTTTATAGATAGATGCCATCTCAAAACCTTTTGTTTCATGTTTATGGTAATGAGTGATCGGACTTTTATGGTAAGTTTTTTTTTCATTGCACCGCTATTGCACCACAGAGTAGAAATTACAGCAATTCCCCATGAAGATTTTTTAGGGGGAAATAAAAAGAACTTTTCGTAAACTCTTTTCGAATAATCAACCAAGTTTGGTCGTAGAAATGAAGTTTAGAAAACATTTAAGAGCAAAATACTTGATTCGCTGCGTGCGTCAATTTTTTCAAAAAACATGCGATTTACACTCAAAGAAAGCTAAAATTTCGACTGTCGATTTTGTTTGCCTTCAGCTCCAAGCGTGCCGCTTTGCGTTATCGATTTTCCAGCCGATTAGGCATGCCTTGAAGAAAAACTTAGGTGCCTCAACACTTCTGATTGCACCCCCCACTGAACGGATACATACAATGATCTTATCATAGCAGTTTGTTTTTTTTTGGTTTTTTTGAAAAGCGGAAAGTATTCATTCTCTTTAATTTATGTATAGACACAAATAGAAAAAAAAGTTTAGAATGTGTGAGTCTATCTGCTTTTCTGTTCTAATATTCATCGAGGTCTCATGGAGCATCTGCTAAGTCTTTTGCGTGATCAAGCAACCCAAGTGATGAAAAGTTGCTTTGATAAAGAAAAAATCGTTTCCTGTTTTCCTGCTGAGATCACGCCCACAAACCGGGAAAAGTTTGGTCACTATCAGTGCAATTCGCCGCTAAAGGTGGGAACCCTTTCCAAGAAAAACCCCCGCCTTGTGGCAGGGCAGATGGTCGAGGTGTGGAAGCACTTAGAGCAGGGGCGGGATATGATCGAGAAGTGGGAGATTGCGGGGCCTGGCTTTATCAACGTGACGCTGAGCCGTTCCTTTCTCTCTGACTGGGTCAATACGATTTTGCAAGATGATAAATTAGGGGTTGGAACCCTTTCTAGAAAACAAAAAATCGTCATCGACTTCTCCTCTCCCAATGTGGCCAAAGAGTTGCATGTGGGTCATTTGCGTTCGACAATCATTGGCGACTCTCTAGCCCGTCTTTTTGAGTTTTTAGGCCACGAAGTGCTTCGGCTCAACCACGTGGGGGATTGGGGAACCCAATTTGGAATGCTCATTGCCTATTTGAGAGAGGATGATCCAGGGCTTAAGAGCAATTTAGGGGAGAAGACAGACCTTCTCTCTTTGATGGAGTGGTACCGCGCATCGAAAAAGCGGTTTGACTCAGACCCCCCCTTTAAGAAAAGGGCACAAAACCAAGTGATCGAGCTCCAAAGGGGGGAAGAGGTTGCCTTTGCTGCTTGGAAAAAGATTTGCGCTATCTCTCGCCGAGGGTTCCAAGAGATTTACGATTTTCTAAATGTCAAACTGATCGAGAGGGGGGAGTCGTTTTACAACGAGGGTTTGCCCCGCGTCGTCAAAGAGTTTGAAAAAAGTGGTTTAGTTGAACTCTCAGCAGGTGCAAAGTGTCTCTTTTTAGAAGGGTTCACATCCAAAGAGGGCAAGCCCCTGCCGCTCATTATAGAGAAGTCGGATGGGGGGTATAACTACGAGACGACCGATCTTGCTGCGTTAAGGCAGCGGGTCTTAGAAGAGAGAGCCGATCGAATCATCTATGTTACTGACGCGGGGCAGCAACTCCATTTTCAGATGGTATTCAAAGCGGCAAGGCAAATTGGGTACTACAAACCAGAAGAGGTGCTCATTGAGCACGTCCCCTTTGGGGTGGTGCTTGGTCCCGATGGGAAAAAATTCAAAACTCGCTCAGGTAATACAGAGAGATTGATCAACCTCTTACAAAAAGCGGTCTCCCATGCGAAGAAGATTTTAGAAGATCGGATGAAAGAGACCTCTTCGGAGGAGATCGAGGAGCTTGCTTACATTTTGGGGGTCAATGCGGTCAAATACGCAGATCTTTCGGGTCACAGGGGTAAAGATTATCTTTTTAGTTACGAGCGGATGCTCAAGTTTG
>JANQSR010000050.1 GCA_028279205.1 Simkania sp. | reverse complement strand
GATTAACGGGGGGGGGGGTTGTTCAAGGATCTTTGAACCTGATTGGTGGTGAGCCTGGCATCGGTAAGTCGACCCTCCTCTTGCAAATAGCAAAAAACTTCGCTTTGCAGGGACTTTTGGTTCTCTATGTTTGTGGAGAGGAGTCAAGTGAGCAGACCTCCCTTCGAGCGAGGAGGCTTGGAATTAAGAGCGATCGGCTTTATCTCTTAAGCGAGACGGCTTTTTCCTCTATCTGCTCACAGGTTGAAATCCTAAACCCCGACATTTTGATCGTCGACTCGATTCAGATCGTCTACAAAGAGGAGCTGACAAGTCCACCTGGGTCGGTGACGCAGGTTCACGCCGTTTCCATGGAGTGCATGCACCTTTCCAAAGGGCTGGGGATCACAACCCTCCTCGTTGGACATGTGACAAAAAGCGGAGAACTAGCAGGACCGCGCGTTTTAGAGCACATCGTCGATACCGTCTTTGAGTTTGAGGGGGACCGCCAGCACGGTTACCGCTTGGTGCGTGCCATCAAAAATCGATTTGGCCCTACTGAAAGTGTGGCCATTTTCCAGATGAGTGAAGTGGGACTTAAAGAGGTTTTAAACCCCTCATTGACCTTCATGCAAGAAAGGGTCAAAGATGCTCCAGGTTCGGTCATGATCCCAACACTTGAAGGAACGAGAGCCGTGCTCGTCGAAGTGCAAGCGCTTGTTGCTCCCTCCTCTTTCGCCTCCCCCTCCAGACGTTCGACGGGGCTCGACCCCAAACGGCTCTCCCTCCTATTAGCCGTTTTAGAAAAACGGATGGCCTACCGACTGCATACGCTCGATGTTTTTGTCTCTATTGCAGGTGGGATGCGCATTGTGGAACCAGCTGTTGATCTGGGCATTATCCTTGCCATTGCCTCTTCCTATTGTAACCACGCCATCCCCTCCGATACCGTCGTGGTCGGAGAGGTAGGGCTTGCTGGAGAGATCCGCTCCTCGCCCCGCATTGAAACGCGAATAAAAGAGGCGACTTGCATGGGTTTTTCCCGCTTCTTTCTCTCTAAAGGCAATCTAAAAAATGTGCACAAAAATTTGAGCGAAAAAATAGAGCTCCGTGGTATCTCTCGAGTAGAAGAAGCGATTCGAGAATTGATCAAAGGCGTATGAAAATAACTGTTGGTCTGAGAGATTCAACCCTTTCCTTAGAACAGTTTGAAGAACTCAGGGCTCTTCTTAATTCAAATTGCCAGCTTAAACCCCTTCCCATCAAAACGGTGGGTGATTATCAGCCGAATGTCTCTCTTCGGAGCCTTGGAAAGACCAATTTTTTCACAAAAGAGATCGATGAGATATTGCTTGCCAAAAGGTGTCGCATCGGTCTGCATGCAGCAAAAGATCTCCCCGACCCAATGCCAAAAGGGCTCGAGTTGATCGCGCTAACCTCGGGGCTAACCCCACTTGATTCCCTTATCTTTAGAAAAAATGAGAGCTTGCAGATGATTCAAACAGGGGGCAAAGTAGGATCCTCATCCCTTCGAAGAGATGCAGCGGTTAAGCTCATGCGGCAAGATCTCACTTGCGTTGACATTCGAGGGCCAATTGAAAAGCGGATAGGTCAACTCTATTCGGGAAAAATTGAGGCTCTTGTCGTTGCTGAAGCTGCGCTGATCAGGTTGAAATTGACACACCTTAATCGGATTCTCCTCTCGGGATCGACAGCCCCTCTGCAAGGAAAACTCGCTGTTGTTGCAAGAAAAGGTGATTTGGAGATGGCAAAACTTTTTAGACCTATTGATTCACGCCTTTGATCCCTCAAATGGAAACCTCCCCTTTTTTAAAAGATCAAACCGAAGGGAAAAAAAGGGAAAGATTAACCCCTTCAACAACGCTCTATTTAGGGCTTGATCCCTCGAACTATCAAACAAAAAATCGATTGATTCATTGCCCGATCATTCAAACAATCGCATGCCCCTTTGATTTGCCACACATTCGGCATGTTTTTGAAAATATTTCCCCCTACACACACATCATTTTCACGAGCAAAGTGGCTGCTAACCTCTTCTTCGATTGCTTGATCTACTATGGACATGAGAAAAAGAGCCCCTTGATTCAAAAAAAAATTATGGCTATAGGGAGCGCAACAGCAGATGTGATCGAGCAAAGAGGGGGAACTGTTTTTGAAATTGCCAGAGAAAGCACGCAAGAAGGTGTCATAAAAATGCTTAAGATGCACCATCTAAAGCGCGCGTTCTTTCTCGTGCCATGCTCTTCTCTTGCTCGCCCCCATTTAAGCCATTTTTTGAGAGACCAGAAAATAGGTTACACACTTTGCAAACTCTACGAGACGCGCGCAAAAAGACCCAAAGAGATGCCCGATTTGGACACAATCGATGAGATTCTTTTCACGAGCCCTTCTACTGTCGATGCATTTCAAAAAATAGTTGGAATGATTCCAAAAAATAAAAAGTTGACCTGTATAGGACCCATCACAAAAAAAAGATTAAACAAGGTAAAAAATAAAATTTTTAATTGATTTTGAGTAAGCTTGTCTTCTTTTTATCTCTTTGGTAGAATCTCCCTCTATCGGAAAGGGGGGTTCTCCTCTCTTTTCACTTTTTTTTCACGCCACGCTCAAAGTGAGTTAAGGTAAAAGGAATGAAATTTCTAAACCTTTTTAAAAGGCATAGGCCAAAAATTGACATAGATCCCAACAAGAAAGAGGGGTTTAGTGGATGGGTCAAGTGCACAAAATGTGAAGATATGATCCACGCAAGTGAGCTTAAGAAGAATCACAACTGTTGCCCAAAATGTGATCATCACTACCGTCTTTCTGCAAGAAAGCGGATCGAGCACTTAAGTGATCTAAACTCATTTGAGAGACTCTTTGAGGAGTTTAGCGCCGAAAACCCTCTCCGTTTTACCGATTCGGAAAATTACGAGGA
>JANQSR010000039.1 GCA_028279205.1 Simkania sp. | reverse complement strand
CCTCCCCCCCACACTGAACGGATACTTTATGATTCGTTACATTAGTGAGTGCCAAGGGAAGGAGTGCAATCAAAAGTGTTGAAATCAAACATAAAACTTGTAGAATGGAAAATTATGCAGAAAAGAGGCAAAAGAGTTTAACGTGTCTGGAAAGATCGATCGATCAAAAGTTTGTTGGAGTTGCGAAGCGGGTGTGAGCACGCAAGCGACCTATTGCCCTTTTTGTGGAACCGATCTTTTGGCCTCTACCTCCTCTCCTAAAGAGAAAAGAGAGAAACCGCGTGAAGAGACGCCTCGAAAAGATGAGCGTTTTCAATCACAATCGCTTGAAGAGAGTCTAGCCTCTCTCTACAAACCCCCTTATGCCATTCGCAATCGACAGGGTCTCGGCGTTCCCGATGAAAGAGAAGAGGCCTCCTTTGAAACAGTTGCTCCGAGAGGGGAAAATCCTGTTCAAAGTTACAAAACAGAAGAGGTAAAGGATGGGGCGATCTCCCTTCCAGAAACGGCGCCTGGTGGCTTGGATAAAAAAGAGGAGCATTGGGGAGGCGTTCTTCCCTTGATCTTCCTTTCTGTCGGATTTGTCCTTGTCGTCTTGAGCCTTCTCATCCTCTTTTTCTCAAAAGAGGGCATGGTGCATTTGGAGTGGAACTCGAGTCATTGGTTTATCTACTTGCTTATCGGACTTCCCACATCCTATGCAGGGATTCGCCTGCTCAAAAGACTCTAGAGCGTTGCTTTAAACACTATTTTTTTTTCGTTTTGATCGGTTTGCTGTGTAGCTTTAGGGAAGATTCTTCTTGGGCTCGTGAAAAGAGCGTGTGCGGTGCTTTGGATCGCATCTCTTCTAAACGGTTGACAGGACTTGTTTGGCTACTCTCTTTTGGAAAAGCAAAAGAGAACCCAAAAAGAGCGCATGCTAATTTGAGTTTTAAGTCTTGACTAAACCTGCTAAACAGCGTGAACGCTTCATGTTTGAACTCTAAGAGGGGATCCTTTTGGCCAATGACACTCATCCCCACTTCTAGGCGTAGGTGATCGATCGATAACAAATGGCTTTGCCACAGCTGGTCGATCGTTTGCAAGAGGATATTTCGGAATATTTCTGTGAAATCAAAACTTGAAACCCCCTTCTGCTTTTTCAGGGCTAACAAGATCTGCATGTCGAGATCAAGCTTGTTTTTCAAGGTGAGAATGATCTTTCGAGCTGCTTGCTTTTCAATCTCTTCGAAAGTAGCCTCCTCCTCATCAAAAGCGTTAGCATCGAAGCTCACAGGAAAGTGGGACATCAAAAAATCCCGATACCCTTTGGGATCCCACCCTCCCTCTCCAGATCTGGAGACAAAGTAAGAGCTTGCAGCCTGAGAGCAAACAGTCTCGATGATCTCATTGACAAGATCGAGGAGCTCTTGCTCCCGGAGCACTTCGTTTCGGAAGGCATACACCTCTTGTCTCTGCTTGTTCATCACATCGTCATACTCGAGGGTGTGTTTGCGGATGGTGTAGTTTCTCTGTTCGACCCGTTTTTGCGCCGTTTCGATAGAACGGTTGAGCACACGCGCAGAGATAGGCTCCCCCTCAGGGGGGCGGAACCTTTTGAGAAAGAGGGTGAGTTTGGGGGATGCGAAAAGGCGCATAAGGGAGTCCTCAAAAGAGACATAAAACTTAGAGGATCCAAGATCTCCTTGACGTGCGCACCTTCCACGAAGCTGAAGATCGATCCGTCTCGATTGATGACGTGTGGTTCCTATGACGTGAAGTCCCCCTTTTTCTGCGATGCCCATCTCGAGTTTGATGTCTGTTCCCCTTCCAGCCATATTTGTGGCGACAGTGATAGCGCCTGCTTTGCCCGCCTGGGCAATCGTCTCGGCTTCTGCCATGTGATTTTTGGCATTGAGGACGGTATGCTTGAGTCTATTTTGACGCAAAATACGGGAGAGTTTTTCGGAGATTTCAACAGATTCGGTTCCAATCAAGATCGGTCTTGTTTGCCCGTGAATCTCGATGATCTCTTTGATGATTGCCTGATATTTTTCCCTCTCCGTCATGTAGATCTCATCATCTAGGTCTTCCCGTTGGCACGCCTTGTGGGTTGGGATCTGTAACACATCGAGTTTGTAGATCTCTTTGAGCTCGGTCGCTTCATTCATCGCCGTTCCCGTCATGCCAGCGAGCTTTTCAAACAGGCGGAAATAATTTTGGAGGGTGATCGTCGCGTATGTCTGCGTCTCTCTCTGAATAGGCACCTGCTCTTTCGCCTCGATTGCCTGGTGAAGCCCATCTGAAAAGCGGCGGCCTGGTTGTGGGCGGCCTGTGTTTTCGTCAATGATCACAATTTTTCTATCTGCAACGATGTAGTCAGTATCTTTTTCCATCAAGAGGTGGGCGCGAAGGAGTTGGCGTAAATTGTGCGCCCTCTCTTTTCTACTGCCATCCTCTTTGCGTACCTGGTTTTTTCTGTCTAACTTTTCCTGATCACTCAAACGTTCTTCTCTGTCGATCAGCCCATATTCGTGCCCTAAATCGAGCATCACAAAGTCATCTTTAGCCTCTTCCTTCTCACCCGACCAAAATTGGATCCCTTTGTCTGTGAGCTCGTGGTCGCTCGAGCGTTCATCGATAATCATGTAGAGCTGGGCTAACATCTCATAGCGCGCCCCTTTGTTTGCCTCTGCGCAAAAATAGGTTTCCCACCCCTCAATCTCTCCGCGCAGGTCTGGGTGCTCTTTCACTTTTTTAAGAATTTTGTTTTGAGGAGTCCCTTTGCCCACGAGCCAGAGGTTTTTGGTCGCTTCGGTTTTCTCTTTTGCCTCCTCTTTTGAGAGCTTTCTAGGTGCTGGGCTCTCCTCCAAACAGCCTAAAGTTTTTAACTTTTTCTGCGCCTTTGAAGCGAGAGTGCTGCAATAATCGCGCTGCATACGCACAAGGCGAGACACAGGAGTTTTTAACGTCTCATACATTTGGTTGGAATGGGATACAGGGCCTGAAATAATCAGAGGGGTGCGCGCCTCATCGATCAGAATAGAGTCGACCTCATCGATGATTGCAAAGAAAAAGTCATGTTGGCACTGCTCTTCTTTCGAAAGCGCCATAGAATTATCTCGGAGATAGTCGAAGCCAAATTCTGAGGCTGTTCCATACACAATATCGGAGCGGTAGATCTCTCTCCGTTGCTCCAAAGGAGTGCTATTAACAAGAGCTTCTGTTTTAAGCCCAAGCCATCTAAAGATAGTTCCAATCCACTCACAATCCCTTTTAGCCAAGTAATCGTTCACTGTAACGAGATAGACAGGTCTACCACTAAGCGCGTTGAGGAAAAGGGGCATGGCGGCGGTGAGCGTTTTCCCTTCTCCTGTCATCATTTCAGCAATGGCACCGTAGTGCATGCCGATCGCGCCGAGCAGCTGAACGTCGTAGGGGATCATCTCCCATTTTTGCTGATGACCCATCACGGAGATTTCGGTTCCACAGAGTCTCCGGCAGACATTTTTTACAAGGGCGTAAGCTTCGGGCAGAATCTGATCGAGAGACTCTCCCCCTTTAATCCGCTCTTTAAACGTCACGCTCTTCTCTTTAATGAGCTCATCTGAGAGTGCTTGGTAGTTTTTTTCGATGAGATTGATCTGATCGACAACCTCTTGAAATTTTTTAATCCGACGGCTTTGAGCCGTTCCAAACAGTTTTTTTATCAAATTGAGCATTTTCGTGACTACTTCCCCGCCTCAACGCGGGGGCTTCTAGGAGCTCTTACCCAGACCATCTAGCCCGATGGTTATAAGCGGCATAAGGAATGGTCTGGGAAAAGTCAACAAAGGCTTTCATCCCACGCCTGAAGAGCTGCGATTTCTCGCTCGTCCCAGTTAAATTTTTCTCAAAAAAAAGGGTTAAACCCCAATTTTAGCCCAAAACTGATTTTACATCTACAAATCTCGCAGTTTAAGATAGCCTCTTTTGCCCAATCTGTGTAAAAATCTTTGGGAAGAACCGCTTACGTCCATTTATTTTTTGATCTGAGGCTGGTATCTTTAAAAATTCGCAATTTAAGGAGACTCTAAACCACCGATCATGAGCGATCTTTATTACCTTGACCGCGCAGCTGGGGTTAAAAAAAAAGAACCGATTTATGGTAGATTTTTTATTCAAGTGCTCTACGGGAATCCCGCTCTTTTTTCCCTGTTCTCTTGGGTGATTTTCCCCTTTGTCTCCCATATCTCCCTTCTCTCCCGTTTTTATGGGTATCTTCAAAAAAGGGGAAAGAGTAGAAAAAAGATTGTTCCATTTATTAAAATATTTAAGATAGATGAGCGTGAATTTGTCCAGTCTCCCCGAGATTTCGGCTCGTTCAACGATTTTTTTACTCGGCATCTTAAACGCTCTTGCCGCCCTTTGGCGAAAGGGGAAGATGTGGCAATCCTTCCCGCAGATGGGCGTCACCTCGTCTACCCTTCTTTTGATCAAACAAAGAACTTTTTTGTTAAGGGTAAAAAATTTGACCTGGAAAAGCTTCTTCAAGATGACGTGCTTTTTAAGCGGTACAAATCGTGCAGTTTGGTCATCAGTCGCTTGTGTCCAGTAGATTGCCACAGGTTTCACTTTCCTTTTCCTTGCGTTCCAGGCAGACCCCGACTGATCAACGGTCCTCTCTACTCTGTCAATCCGATCGCTTTGAAGCGAAAAATTATGATCTTGGGTGAAAATAAACGGGTGCTCACTGAGCTTGAGACGGAGCGATTTGGAACGGTGCTCTACATCGAAGTAGGAGCCACTTTTGTGGGGAGTGTTAAGCAAACTTACGTTCCTGGAACGGCTTACAAAAAGGGGGATGAGAAAGGTTTTTTTGAGTTTGGTGGCTCTTGTATTCTGATGCTATTTCCGGAAAAGTCTATTGTTTTTGATCAAGACTTGGTCGAGGCTTCGAAAGCGTTTTTGGAGGTAAAGGGGAATATGGGAGAGTCGCTCGGTGTGGCAGTGAAATGAGTGGTGAACTGATCGACCAGATGGTTGCCGAAGCGGTGGGCATTCCGATTGTGCGCTCTTTGATGGAGGCCGCAAGGAAGGGGCACTCGTGCATAAAAGCTCGAGCTGAGGGTGCTTGTTCCCTTAAGGGGAACGAAGAGTGGTTTGATGGTTGCATAGGTCAATGGGATGATTTGCTCTATTTGCAGAGGTGTTGGGTTTTAGAATCGCGCGCTGTTAGAGCCTTGAAGAGGTTGATCGTCGATGTAAAGCAGATTTACATTGGGGACAAGGGGGATTTGACTCAAAGTCAATTTGAGGCGGTTAAAAAAGGGATGGCGAGCTCTCTTTTTTGTCTATCAGGTGGCCCTGGAACGGGCAAGACGCATGTGATTGCAAAGCTCGTTAGTCAGTATAAGGGAAAAGATGTTATGATTGCAGCTCCGACGGGCAAAGCGGCGATGCAGATCAAAGAGAGAGTGAATATAGAACAAGTGGGTACGCTTCATCGGCTTCTCGATATAAAGAGTTTTAGCGATGCTGTTTGGAAACGGGATCCGATCGATGCAGGACTCATTTTGATTGATGAGTGTTCGATGGTCGACTTAAGCCTTTGGGCTTCTTTGCTCAGTCGTGTAAAAGTTGGAACCCGTCTTGTCCTTGTGGGTGATCCCGATCAACTGCCCCCCATCGGAGTGGGAACTTTTTACAAAGAGATCTGCCAATGGATCGATCCAAAAAATCGCGCTCACCTAGAAAAATGCATGAGGAGTAGCCAGTTGGATATTCTGGCTTTAGCAGATCAGGTCAAGCGCGGAGAGCCGATCCAAGCAAAGCCCCTTGAAGAGATTGAGATTTCGGTTTGGGCTGCTCGCTTTCAGCAAGGCGACTTTCGTATTTTGTCTTGCAAAAGGGGGGGGGCTTACGGGACTGAGGCGATCAATCGAGCTATGCAAGATTTTTTTGAAAAGAGGGGAGAGCGAACCATTCCCATCATGGCAACTGAGTCAAACGATGAGTATGGGATCAGCAACGGGGAATTGGGGAGGCTCATCAAAGGGAAATCATCTCAAAACAGCGAAGATGTGGTCTGCTTTAAAGGTTTGGAACTGCCTATTCCCTTATCTCCTGCGTTTGAATTAGCCTATGCCATCTCCGTACATAAAAGCCAGGGGAGTGAGTATAACCACGTCGCACTCGTCGTCCCTCCAGGCTCTGAGATTTTCGGGCGGGAGGTTCTCTACACGGGGATCACTAGAGCTCGCCTCTCTTTGGAGATTTATGGGCAGGCGAAAACGGTTGAGATGTGCTCTTTAAAATCTTGTAAAAGACTCTCTGGAACTTTGAGAAAATTAGAATGTTTAAGCCCTTAGCTTTCTTATTTATCCTCTCGATTCTGACGCACAGCCCAGAGGGCATAGCTCTTTCCCTTTCGGTGGAGCAAAAGATCGAGGAGGCGATTGTCAAAGCGGATAGAGGGGCTCAGGTCGGCATATTTGTTCTCTCGCCAGATGGACAGACATGTTATCAGCGGGGCGGGGAGAAGCGGTATGTGCCTGGAAGCGTTTCAAAACTCTTTGTTGCAGCGGCAGCTCTCGATCTGATGGGAGCCGATTACCGTTTTGAAACGTCTATTGTGACAAAGGCTCCCATCAAAAAAGATGCGCTTTTGGGCAACTGTTACCTGGTCGCATCGGGCGATCCCTCTTTGGATTTTTTAGGCTTAGAACGGTTGATTAAAGATCTAAAGGCGCAGGGGATTGACAAGATAAGGGGGGACTTTTGTCTGGATCTCACCCTCTTTGATGAGGTGATCCAAGGTCCTGGTTGGATGTGGGACGAAGAGCCAGGTTTTTGGTGTTCCCCTTTAGGAGCACTCAATGTCGAGCATAACTGTATTTCTTTTGAGCTAAGCCCCGATGTTCAGGGCTCTTCCCCCTGCTCTTTTCGTCTCTATCCTCCTGTGGAGGGGGTTGAAATTTCCAACCAGTGCAACATAAGTAACCAAGAGCAGCGACTCAAAGTGCGCCGTTTACCAGGGGATCGTTTTGAAATTTCAGGTTCTATGAGTCGATCAAGCAAAAAAGTGCGTCTCAGCGTGCCCTTTTCTTCTTCCCATCTCTTTGCTCAAGCGATCTTAAAAAGGCTTTTCAAAGAGATCCAGATTCAAATAACAGGGCAGATAAAGATAAAAGCAGCTCCTAGAGACTCGACTCAATTGGCTGTGCATCGATCAACCCCTTTGTCAGATATTATTAGAGTGATGCTCAAAGAATCAGATAATCTGTATGCGGATGCCCTTTTTAAAAAAATAGGACATGTGCGGTACAAAGCCCAAGGGACGTGGCAAACAGGAAGGGAGGCTCTTTGTGAATTTTTAGAGAAAAGGGTGGGGCTCGATCCAACCGATATGGTGGTCTTAGACGGCTCTGGCATGTCCCGTTACAATCTGCTCTCCCCCAAACAGATGGTTCTCTTTTTGCAATGGGTAGATCAAAAATCCCCTTTTGGAGCAGAGATCAAAAAGGGGTTGCCGATTGCAGGTGTAGATGGAACTTTGAAAAGGCGGATGAAAAAAAGCGGCCTAGAGGCGCAAATTTTGGCGAAAACGGGAACCATGACGGGAGTCTCCTCCCTATGTGGGTTTTTAAAAGAGGATTTTATCTTTGCCATCTTTGTGAACGGGTACGTAAAGCGAGGGAGGTTGATTAAAAAAGAAATAGAGGAAGAGATTTGTGACGCAATTGCAAACTGACTTTTAAGAGGGAGACTTTTGAAAAAGGGAGGCTTTTCTTTTCAAGCGAGCCGCTTTGTTCTTCTTGTAAATCCTTTTTTTAACGCCCTTATCGATGATTGAATAGAGCCCTTTCAATGCATTCTCGACCTCTTTTTGATCTCCACCAGAAAGAACCTTTTGAAAGGCATTGATGGTGGTTCGAACGCGGGACTTAAAAGAGCGATGAATCTCTCTCTTTTTTAAATTTTGATCCATCCGTTTTTGGGCGGTGGGCCGCTTTTTTTGCTCTGGCTTTTTGTTCTCATTCATAGTGCTCATCATTATAGCAAAGTTAGGGAATAATTCGTCAACTGCATTTTGAGGAAAAACCCAAAAAATTCCCTTGCTTTTTTGTCGACCTAAGCTCTAGGGTAGATTTCTTCTTTCTTTAAAGGTTCAAGTCTAAGGAGAATTTAAATGACAGCTGTCCCCCTTTCCCGTTTAGATCGGAATGAGTCTTCCCCCTTGTTGCCCACAGCTTGCACTTCTCTGCATCAAGAGGCTGACATCCAAGACTCTTGTGACTCTCTGATTTACCGTGTAGCCCACCTCTTTTTAGAGATGGTGGTTTCTATTGGTGTTGGGATCGCTACTACTTCAGCATTCAGAGGCTCTCCGAATCTCAGGGAAGGGCTTATGTTGGGGGCAGGGGTTTGCCTTGCGTGTAATTGTGTTCAAAAGCTTTACAATTGCGTCTCTCAAAGTGAAGAGACCTGCTTACATAGCGTTGGTCGCGTGATTATAACCCTTGCCACCATCTTCCTTGTCTACCCGATTCTAGTCTCCGCGATCGATGGAAGTAAAGTGTAAAAGGTGGGTATAACAGCACCTATGGCGATGATTTTTCCCCTATATTTGGGTGAATTGTGACAGCTCTCAATCCCCTAAAGGAGATGAGCTTCTTTCTTTAACGAAAGATTCTGGAAATTCTTCCAGTTTCGGACGCTCTCACGACCAGGTGAAACATTACGTGCTTGCCCAGGGGGAAGAGGTGCTGCCCACGCGGTTCTTCTAAAGCTTCAAGCCATTCAGCTGTACCGCTCAGGCTATTCAAGTGAAATCCCACAATTTTTTTGCTGTACCCCACATTTCGCACATCCGTTTGAATATTTTGGATTTTTTTGACGGCTCTGGAAAGAATGAAGAATTGCCAAGCAGAATGACATCTCCTATTATTC
>JANQSR010000202.1 GCA_028279205.1 Simkania sp. | reverse complement strand
CAATAGAGCCTCACATCGGACAGATGAAAAACGTAAGGAAAGTTGGGACGGAATTATCTAAAAGAACGTTTAGGTGATTGCCTAAATGCAATACTGTGTGCGGGTGTAGTGCACAACATGAAGTTGATCCTTCGCCGCATGGCCTCCTCACCCGACGGGATCACAAACATCTCCATCAAAACAGCCACTAGGCAGTCCCCCTTAGTACCCTCGCGACCCAAAAACAGCCTGATAAAAGACGATTAGATAAAGATTTTCAAACCGCTTTAAAAGGTCAAGTAAAGTATTCTTATTAAGGCGGTCTTAAACAAGCAGCTAAAAAGATCGCATGGTCTTACATCTTTAGTTTCATCTGCTTGCTTCAGCTGAATCGCGTAGACGAAAAGCCTCATCAAGTACGTGAACGACCTTTTTATCACATCCTAGATCTTGTGCTTCAACCAAGAACTCAATTGCTCTTTGAAGATCAGGAATTGCCCCCTCATCGGAATATCTGTCTTTCAAAATCTCTCCAGCTATGCGTAGAGCCTCAGGACTTTTTCTCTCTACTAGTCCCCCTGGTCGAAGAAGTAGTTCGAGGACTCTTTCAGGATCTTTTCCGATTCCACCCCAATCTCTAGTCCGATCTCTATGAGATTTAAGTAAAATATCTGCAAGCCTAAATATAGCCTTGTCAACAAGCTCACTATGCGTGATACTCTTATTCCATCCTTCTCCTATTACTTTTTCAAGCCACTTAATAGCTGCTCCTTTATCTTTTTCTACCCCATACTTGCCCGTGTAAAAAATCTCCCCAAGTCGAAATTGAGCCGTGATATTTTTGTTTTCTGCTGATTTTTCTACCCAATATAACCCTTTTTCTTGATTCGAATCTTCCAGATAAAGAACACCCAGCCTCAATTGAGCCCAGTTAGAGCCAAAAAATGCCATAACCGCAAAGAAAATATGCGCTATTTTTCTAATGATCCAAGCTCCCACCCCTTCTTTGTGCAAAACCTTATCTTCCGCAGAAGTGGAACCAGCATTCAGATCTCTGGTTGCCCCAAGTTGATCATTTGTGGCAGCAAAACTATCTTGCATAAAACTTCTACTGTGAACTCTTTCCATGGATAAAACCCTCTTTCTAGTTGACTAAGTCTATAATACCAATTTTCATGTTTTTTTTCACTTAATTTCTTAATAAAGATACTCCTTGACTGGTTGAAAATCGAATATTCTGGAAAGATCAAAAACCCTAAGTCTCTTAACACCTTTGACGTAAGCGTCTAATGAACCCATCTTTTGCTTAAATCACACTATGTGCGTAAGCCAAGGAAGTGCTGGATGGAATGAACTTGTGTCACGAAGGTTTCCACTGATCTGGAAGAAGCTCTTCAAGAGAAGAGTGATTATGACTCATGATACGCCTGAAGATATCTTCTAGGTAGTCACGAGGGTTGATATCTAAACCTCGATTAAGCTGTTATAGACAAGACATAATCGGACAGTTCGTTCGAGCAAGCGATGCCAGCTTGTTTTCAACAAGTTTACTCTACAGCCAATTTTACAACACCTAGTCATCCAAGTCATCCCAATCCTCTAAATGGGATGAGGATTCCAACGTGGGTTTAAATCTCGACCAGAGCTCGCAAACCAAGAGACCAACAGGATAAACACTGGCAGAAGCAAGGAGTATAGCCTTAGTCAGAAAACTTTCTGAATCTTCTTTTTTGTCATAGCGGACATGCCTAACTTTCATTCCAGCAGGTTTTCTGATTTTGCTTGATACTGCCATTATCGGGTAAATTGGGAACGTTTTTTTAAGAGAGCCTCTACCTTGAAAAAAGGATCCCAGGACAAAACCAGAAAGAAAACAAGCCGTTCCCAAAAGTGCAGGGTTGAGTCTGTCCAGATCATTTGTTGATGAGCACCCTCTATATTTTGCTCTTTCCAGCTCATGTCTCTGATCAACTCCTAGGGTATCATGAGATTTATTTTTAGCATCTGCATCTATGTCGGATGCACATCGATTGCGAATCGTATGCCCTTCAAATTGGCAGTCAGACCCTGTCTTGTTGACGGTAGTAAACATAAGAATCACCTTCTATTTTTTTTTGTGTTTAACATGGGTGTAATCAAAAGTGTTGAGGCCCTTTAACCTAGGCGAGCCTCTTTTCATTGGAATAGGCTCTCCCTGTATCCATTTTTGCTTGCCTTCAGTTTAGGCATGCCTTCAAGAAAAACCTTAAGTTCCTCAACACTTTTGATTGCACCCGTTTAACATAACCTTCATACAGAAAAAACATCAATCAAGCTGAACTCTTTTTTGTGACGGTGGGATTGACTCCCAATTTGAGAGTGGATTCTACAAACATGGGCAATAGAAAACCAATCAAATTATCAACTCTTTCAAAGCTCATTTTTTTAGACTACAGAAAAATTCTTGTCAGATCGTTGTAAGTCATATAAATAAAAATGAAAATTAACAAGATGGCAAAGGAAACTGTTAGCCATTGCATGACCTTTGCTTTGATTGGCTTCCCTCGAATCTTCTCAATCACCGAAAGGCAGATATGCCCTCCGTCCAAAATGGGTACGGGCAAGAGGTTAAATATTCCTAAGTTTAGGCTAATAGTTCCCAACCAAAATAGCGCCTCTTTTAAACCGATGCCCCAACTCTCTTTCATAACCTTAATGATAAAGACGGGTCCAGCTAAATACTTCGGGCTAAAATGACCCGAGATCAAGGCTGTCAAATTTCGCGCAATCTCTCGAAAAACTTGGTTGTAAAGGGTAAATGGATTCGGGTTGTAGATGACAGCTTTGTCTAGAAAGCTCACCCCGAGCATCAGCTGATTTTGAAGTTTTTTAATCTGCTTTAGCTGGCTTTCTCTTACACTTGAATCGTCAATTTTATTGATCTCAGCAATCTGTTTTTTGATCTTTGTTTCTATTGCATCTTTTTTCTCTTGAGGCAGGGGAAGCTCCTTCAAAGTCATCGGTGTTACAGGGTTTAAAAGGTGAAACTCTCCGCTTTGTTGCACAGAATCTTGCACGCCAATCGAACTGATCATGGGCAAGAGATCGTTCCAGTTCGTCTCATTTTCAAAGGTTCTGTCTTCCTCTTTCCAATTAATGGGATCTGCTCTTTTTTCACGCTTGACAATCATCTGAATCCGACGTTTCTGTAAAGACTTAAGCAAAGCTTGAATTGAGGAGACGGGGATGCCATCAACAGCAATAATCTGGTCATTAGGCTCTAACAAAGTGTCGATTAGAGAGGTTGGAAAGATCTGTGAAACGTGGGTAATCTTTGAGTTTTCGTTTACGAAAAAAAGCCCTTTTTCGACGGTCAGGTTGCTATTCAAAATGTAGGGGATGAAGTCGACCCCCTTTTTTTCCCCTGATAGGTTCGCTTCATACTGCCAGTCGGTAAACTCCGTCTGCTCTTGCTCACTTAGTCGCAGATCGCTGATCGGTATTTTGGGGACTTTGACTAAAAATGTCTTTCCCCCCCTTCGAACTGTAAGGAGGGCTTTACGGCTGTTCAAAATCTGAGTTAAGTGGTGCTCTGAAAAGACCAACTCTCCATCAGCCCAGACCAGACGATCGCCTGACTTGATATCGCTTGAGTGCATCGGCGAGAGGGAAAAGGGGACATCGTGCCAGGGACTTTTGTCTTTGTTGTAGATAAGGTAGGAGGCTGGAGAAAGAACACCGATCGTCTTAAACCCTTCCCTTAAAAGTGGGCTTTCGTAAGGAGTGAGGACATAGTCGTAGGGAGTTTTTGTCTCTTTAAAGTAATTGATCTTGTTTCCTTCGATACTCGCTGGACGACCATTCACAATTGCCGCATAGATAAGATCCATATATCCTTTAAACTGCTCTTTGTTGTATTCGGTGATCTCATCTCCTGGGCGCACCCCGTTTGCATAGAGTTCTGATCGGGGATCCATTGCGCCAATCAGGTGTGTGAAATTGCTAAACTCTTTTTTTCGTCCACCAAGACTCCAAACAGAGGCAAAGGCGATGAAGGCAAAGATTAAGTTGACAAGAGGGCCCGCTAAAGCAACTTTGATGCGAGACCAAGGTCTCTTTGAATAAAATCCCTGAGGTACTTCATGGGGTTCTTTATCCCCCTCTTTCTCCATTCCAGCGATCTTTACGTAGCCACCTATCAGGAAGAGACAGATTTGCCATTTCACCCCGTTTCGAGTCCAAGAGATAAGTGGTTTCCCAAAACCGATACTAAAAGTTTCGATTTTCATTTTCTGCCGTTTTGCGACAATGTAGTGCCCAAGTTCGTGAATGAAGACGAGGAACGTCAATCCGAGGAGGGCTAAAATAATCAACAATAAACTGTACACAGAACCTCTAAATAGTTAATGCTTGTTTGCGTGCCTGCTCATCGACAGCAAATACCGTTTCTAAATCGCTCATTGGGAAAGCTTTATGCTGTCCCATCAAAGTCTCAAGCTTCTTCCCAATTTCCGACCAAGAGAGGGCTTTTCTCAGAAAACGGGCAACCAAAACTTCATTAACGGCATTCATGAAGCAAGGCATCGATCCCCCTTCTCTTGCAGCCTCATAAGCCAGCCTCAAGCAGGGAAATCGGCTATAATCTGGTTGAGAAAACTCTAGTTTAGAATACTTTCGAAAATCGAAACAAGGAACAATTCCTTTTTTTCTATCTGGGTGGGTCAGAGCGTACTGAATCGGAACTGCCATGTCATGTTCGCTGATCTGTGCTAAGAGTGAACCATCAATAAACTCTACAAAGCTATGCACCAAACTTTGTGGATGAACCACTACTTCAATTTTTTTTAAATCAATGCCAAAAAGATGGTGGGCTTCTATGACTTCCAACCCTTTGTTCATCAGAGTGGATGAGTCAACTGTGATCTTTTTACCCATGTTCCAATTAGGGTGCTTCAGCGCATCACTTAAAGAAACCTTTTTTAACCCCTCGTTAGGCAAGTCGCGGAAAGGCCCCCCAGAAGCGGTTAAAATCAAACGGTTTACCTCTGTTTTCGGCCTGCCATTTAGGCACTGAAAGATGGCGCTGTGTTCGCTATCGATGGGGATTAAAACTGTTTTTTTCTCTTTAACCCTTCTCATCAGCAAATCGCCTGAGGCGATGAGCACCTCTTTGTTTGCAAGACCAATCGATTTGCCCGCTTCAATGGCACTCAAAGCTGGGCGAATTCCTTGCACACCGACAAGTGACAAGATGACAAGATCGATCCCTCCATAGCTTGCAACAGCTTCAAGTCCCTCCATCCCAGCCAAAACAGTCAAGCAAGGGGTTCGCTTTTGCAACTCTAATGCGCATTTTTTGTCGTAGACGGCAACTATTTCTGGATGGAAAGTCTTGGTTTGCTCTTCTAAGCAGTCGATATTTGAGTGAGCGGCCAAAGCTGTGACTTGGATCTGCTCTTCAAGGTGTTTTGCAACCTTAAGTGTTTTTCTTCCGATTGACCCAGTGCTGCCGATGAGAGCGATCTGCTTTCTTTTTGTCATTTAAGTGGCAACCTTTAGCTATTCTCCGCTTCTAGGGATGATTGACATCCGCCTTATAAATGAGAACTACTCGTGGAAATTAAAATTCAAAAAAGAGGGTTCCAGAGCCATCTTTTCTCTGAAGATTTAAAAAAATCAGAGTAACAAACAAAATTTTCCTGAGCACTTAATAGCAGAAGTTTCATGGGAGGTCAATTCAAAAGATTGATCCCCGATCGATCTGGGTGCAGTCAATGGAAATGGTTCTGTGTTGATTGTTCTTTGTCTGCTTTAGAAAGATCGACTCATTAGCAGAGTCGACATCAGCCCAAGTTAGCGAGAGAATCTCCCCTTGTCTCATTCCCGTTTGAAGTGCGAGGAGCACAAATGAATTACTCGGGGCGGGACTCGAACCCGCACGAACCTAAGTCCAAGGGATTTTAAGTCCCTTGTGCCTCTAGAATTCACAACAGACTGCAAAGACTAACAGACGAATTATAAAAGGGGCTTAACCCATTTAAGTCTAGTGATTTAGGGTCTATTGAAATATACCTACCCGATCAGAAGGCCGAACAAACGGCTATTGCAACAGCACTTTCTGATGTAGACGAATTGATCATAAGCTTAGAAAAGTTGATCGCCAAGAAGCGGGACATGAAAACCGCTGTTATGCAAGAGCTCCTCACGGGCAACAAACGACTCCCTGGCTTTGACGGTCAGTGGACAGATAAAAAGATGGCTCAGGATTCGTATCTAAAAGCCAGAATAGGGTGGCAAGGATTAACTACGGCTGAGTATTTAGAAACTGGGGAATATATACTTATCACTGGAACAGATTTTAAGGATGGAAGAGTTGATTGGGGTAACTGTTGCTATGTTGAACAAGAGCGTTACGATCAAGACAAAAATATTCAAGTCAGGCCTGGAGACATCCTTTTAACCAAAGATGGAACAATTGGTAAGGTGGCTTATGTTGATCAACTGCTGCCCAAGCCAGCTACTTTAAATAGCGGGATCTTTGTTATCAGGCCGATCAATAAGAGCTATCATCCTTTATATTTTTATTACTTGCTCAGCTCTGAAATATTCAAGGGTTTCCTAAATAAGCTACAGGCTGGTTCAACAATCAATCATTTATATCAAAAAGACTTCGTTCATTTTCCTTTCAAAGCACCCCCTGTTCTGGAACAAACGGCTATCGCGACTGTTCTCTATGATATAGATGCTGAGATTGAGAACCTCGAAAAACGTCTCGAGAAAACCCGTAGTCTCAAAGAAGGGATCATGCAGGAACTCCTGACTGGCAAAACAAGGCTCATCAAAACAGATAAAAAGCAAGGTGCGGCATGAAAAAAGAGCTCATCACAACACTTACAGACAGTTTTGAACTTCACGCTCAGCAAGCTGAGGGTGGGATCGAGTATTGGCTCGCTCGCGATCTGCAGCACCTTTTGGATTATGAAAAGTGGCGCAACTTTGCTCAGGTTCTTTCCAAGGCTAAAGTAGCGTGTAAATCTTGTGGATACGAGGTCTCAGACCATTTTGCCGACGTCGGCA
>JANQSR010000036.1 GCA_028279205.1 Simkania sp. | reverse complement strand
GAAGGGGTCAAACTTTTATCCCCTTTTAGCTGTTTTTCAAGCTTTTTCAGGCTGTTTTCTGCCATCTGCAGGTCGGCGAGAATCAGCTCTAAGTTGATCACTTCAATGTCGCTAATTGGGTCAACCTCTCCAGAAATGTGGATGATTTCATCATCATCAAAACAGCGCACAACATGGATGATCACGTCAGTTTCCCGGATACTGGACAAAAATCGGTTGCCAAGCCCTTCCCCTTGGGAGGCTCCCTTCACAAGACCCGCAATATCGACAAAAGAGACGGTTGCGGGAACAATCTGCTTGCTTTTAGAAATAGCTGAGAGAACCTTTAGTCGCTCATCAGGAAGTTCGACGACTCCGACACTCGGATCGATCGTGCAAAAAGGGTAGTTCGAAGCACTTGAAAGCTTTTTTTTGACAAGAGCATTGAAGAGGGTCGACTTGCCGACATTTGGAAGACCAACGATTCCACAGGAGAGTTTAGACATAGGGCAGAAAGTAAATTTTAGGCACGATTTTACCCTAATGAGCAATTAGGATAAAGAGGGCTTGGCAGAGAAATTTTCCAAAATGAAAGAGGATTTTGGCCCAAGAGGGGTCACATCAACTTCAGGATGGAGGTATTCGACGAATGAGAGAGTAAAAAAATTACCTTGGTCAGGCTTTTTTGACAAATAAAAGGTGATCGAGAGGGTTGAGTGTGTGAATCTTTCAAAAGAGCGCACAAAAGCAAAGGAGGGGAGGGTCACTCCCTCATCAACTCTAAAATCGACGGCATAAACACCGCAGGGAAGGGAGCAGAGCCCTGTCTCCTCAAAAGAGTAGGAGTAAAGGGAGACATCCTCTTTTTTAAGTATAGGGAAATCAAAACGTTTCCAAATCGAATAAGGGCGTCCCAAAAATTTTTTAATCTTTTGAAGTTTCCTCTGCTCGATCAGGGTGCGGATCAGACGGCTTGAGATAATCTCCTTTCCATGCCTTTCCTTTTTGATGTAGTCTATTTTGAAGTGCATCTTTTCTGAAAGCGCCTTTAGATGAGAGCGATCTCCTTGCTTACTATTGCCAAAAGAGGCTCCTTCACTTAAAACGAGTCGATCAAAAGGGAAACAGCTGTAGAGATGGGTTAGGAATGTTTCGTAAGATAGTTTGGCAAGTGCATGCGTAAAGAAAAGAGCGATTGTCAGGTCGATCCCATATTTTTCTAACAGGTGAAGGCGATGAGAAAAAGAGGAGATCAGAGGTGTAGGTCTATCGGGGTTTAGAATAGAGGAGGGGTGATTGGCAAAAGTCAAAACCGCTTTTGTGCCCTTTTTCCGCGCAATTTTGTGCACTTTGCTTATCAAGGCTTGGTGTCCGATGTGAATTCCGTCAAACAGACCGATTGTCAGGGCAACGGGGGAGGTAACGGGGGGGCAATCATCTAGGCTTTTGACAAGTCTCAAACCTCTTTCCTCAAATAAGAGCTAAAACTGCAGGGTTGACTAGAGAGGTTTTTTGAGTCAATGCAATCTTTTAATTTGAAAGAGCCGCTGCGCGTCCTTACCAGCTTGGAAAGGTGGGCTTCCGTTTTCAGAACCTGCCCCAAATCGTGGGCAAGCGTCCGAATATAGGTTCCTTTAGAACAGGTGACCTTAAGTTTTAACTCAGGGTAGCTATAATCGATGATCTCTGTTTTTAGATGAGTTTGAATCGGATCCCTTTTGATTTCGATCCCTTGGCGTGCGAGGAGATAAAGTTTTTGACCTTTGACTTTTTTAGCTGAGTACATGGGGGGGATCTGAGAAAGAGTGCCTTGAAAGTGCCTTGTCGCCCTTTCGACATCCTCTCTAGAAGGAAGATGATCACTCGTTGCGATCACCTGCCCATCGCAGTCATAAGTATCTGTTGAGATACCAAGCGTTAGAGTAGCCATGTACTCTTTGTCTTGGTCGATGAAGGTGCTGGCAATTTTGGTATAAGGCTTTCCGATGAGAAGGATCATCACCCCTGTCGCAAAAGGGTCAAGGATTCCAGCGTGACCGATTTTCTTGATTTTTGTGATGCTACGCAAAACTTTGACTAGATAGAAAGAGGTAACCCCTCTCTCTTTGTCAACTGGAAGAATACCCTCGTTTTTAATCATCGATTTCTAGACTGTTTCTCTTTGTCGATTTTCTCTAAAAGAAGCGCAATTTCCATCTGCTTATCCACAGTTGTATCTAGAATAAATTCCAAGCTCGGGAAATAACGCAAGACGACCTTTTTTGATGCCATTGATGAGATAAATTTTGAGGATTTTTGAAGGGCATCGACTGTCTGTAACCGCTCTTGATCAGACCCTATGACGCTGACGTAGACTCTTGCTGTTTTGAGATTTTTCGTGACATCTACTTGCGCAATCGTCAGCAGCTCTGAGATGCGCGGATTACTGATCTCTTGCCGCACGACCTCATTGATCACTTGCTTTAGAAGAGAGTTGAGTCGCTTTGTTCGCTTGCTCATAGCTCCTGATGGATATAGGTCACATCAAACGTCTTGATCTGATCACCCAAATCGAACAGGTTGCATTTTTCGATAAGAATTCCACATTCTAACCCTTTGGCCACCTCTTTGACGTACTCTTTTTCCCTTTTAACAGAGGTGATGCTTCCCTCTCGGATGACTTGCCCCTCTCGGATCAATTTGGCGTGTTGTCCCCTTTTGACAACACCGTCGACAACTTGGCACCCTGCGATAGTTCCTAGATGGGAAGATTTAAACAATTTTTTAACCTCAGCAAGGCCGCTCTCTGTCTCTTTGCGCACTTTGTCTAGGGATTCGAGCATAAGCTTTCTGACATCATCTAAAATCTGGTAGATGATATTTCGCTTTTTGATGACAACCTTTTCCCGTTTGATGAGATCTTCCGCATGACTTTCAACTTGTGTGTGAAAACCGATAATAACAGCTTTAGAAGTGGCCGCTAACTCGACATCTGACTCAGAGATTTCCCCCACGCCCTCAGCGATAAAATTCAGTTCAACTTTCTCACTTTTAATACCCAGAAGAGAGCTCTTTAGCGCTTCGACAGATCCCTGAACATCGGCGCAAATGATCAAATTGACAACTTTCTTTTTAGTGAGCTCTTGATGCCGCTGCATTAGCTTTTCTAACCCCTCTGAGGATCGCTTTTGGGGCGCAGAATGTCTCACACCTTGCCCCCGCTCTGTTGCCAATTTGCGCGCCTCTTTTTCACTTCCGACGACAATGAATTCGTTGCCAGCTATTGGGACACCTGAAAGTCCAGTGATCTTAACAGGTGTGGAGGGGAGTGCAGACTTTAGATTTTTTCCATATTCGTCATGCATCGTCTTGATGCGCCCGTAGATGTTGCCTATGACAAGTGCATCACCCATCTTGATCGTGCCATTTTGAACGAGAACAGTCGCAATCGCTCCAAATCCCTTGTGGAGTTCAGATTCAATAACCGTACCACGTGCACGACTTGCTTGGTCTGCCTTGAGCTCTAAAACTTCAGACTGAAGAACAAGCATTTCTAAGAGATCAGAAATGCCCTGCCCCGTTGAAGCAGAGCAAGTGACGGTGATAACATCCCCTCCCCAAGCCTCTGCGAGCAGTTGTCTGTCAGAGAGTTGCCGGTAGACATTCTCACAGTCGAAGTTTTCTTTGTCACATTTATTAATGGCAACAACCATTGGAACCTGATGCTCTTTTGCATGCTTGATCGCCTCATCTGTCTGGGGTCTGATTCCTTCGTCCCCTGCAACGACCAGGACAACAATATCTGTGATTGTTGCGCCGCGCATGCGCATCATGGAAAAAGCCTCATGTCCAGGGGTATCTAAGATGGTGATATCCCCGCTTTCACGGTGACATTTAAAAGCGCCAATATGTTGTGTAATGTCACCTGCTTCATGACTTGCGATGTCACTTTTGCGAATAGCATCTATAAGACTTGTTTTACCATGGTCGACGTGCCCCATAAAAGCGACAATAGGAGCGCGGGTTTTTAGTTGAGATGCTTCGGTTTGATCAATTTCTTGTTGAATCGTTTTGTCCGTAATCCGAAGCCTCTCTTCTTCACTCGTATCGATCGTGATATCACAATCAAATTCTTGACCAAGAAGCTGAATTGTCGTCTCATCATCTAGATAATCATTCAGAGTTAAAGCAACCCCTTGCATAAAGAGTTTAGAAATCAATTCGGAAGATTTGCGCTTCATCGCTTGAGCCAGATCTTTGATTGAGATCGGAATGCGAAAAGAGAGGTTTTTAGGACGAACCACCTCAGTCTGCTCTTTATAACTTGTTGTCCGAAATCTGGGGCGACGTCTGCGGTAGGCGCGCTCCTCTCCGATTCTAAGACCCTGCCGATCACGAGAGTCAAAACGGCGAGGGGTTAAATCTCGGGTGGTGCGACTAAATTCTGCAGGATACCCTTCCTTTGATTTCTCTTCATTTTTCGAAGGGCGCTCAAGATCCCGTTTTTTAAGCTCTTTGAAGGAGGTCTTTGTCGATTTTTCTGTTTGAGATTCCTTGGAAGATTTTGATTTTTCCGGAGGAGTTTCGGCTACCTCTTTCTCTTCTGGTTTTTTTAAAAGGGGGGCGGTGGGCAGCTCTTTTTCAGTTTGCTTCAATTTCAAGGCTTCCTCTTTTTGCTCAGG
>JANQSR010000190.1 GCA_028279205.1 Simkania sp. | reverse complement strand
CCCTGCAAAGTCAGTTAAATTCTAGCTAGCCTAAGAAGTGCTTTAAGAGGGTTAGTAAGATAACCAATTGCCTGCATGGGCAAACTTTTCTGATGTTTTTTTTTTCTTTCGGTCGGTTTCTGGTGAAAATAACACCGTTCTGGGTATCCGTTCAGTGGGGGTACTAGTTCGATATTTTTCCCATCTTTTGGTTTAAAAGGATTCACGCATATTTTCAGGGACGACTAATTCGGGTGCCCCTTTGAGAGCAATGAATCTGTTAATCGCTTCTTTCGGTTTGACTATTTTATCAAAACTTAATAAACCTGCAGTGATAATTTTAAATCTTTTTTAGTTTTTTTTGTTTGTTTCTTAAGGAGTAGGTCTAAATTCGGAATCTGTTTTTGTCAAATCTTTCTCATGAAAAGACCCTGATTCCTTCATGCGTCTCGAGAGCCTAAAATTGAGGAGACGATAAGTTCGGCTTCCCTTTTTGAAAAAGAGCGTGTGTGGTGATTCAAATCTTTTTTTGACTCTTCCAGATGGATCACCGTTCCCGATTCTATGTTGTGGCAGAAAGCCCCTTTTTCATAAGGAATTGTCCGGTCATACTTGGACACGATGACTACCTTTTGCCCTTTGAGCGTTTCCCACGCCGTTTTTGCCGATAGGTTCATTCTCAGCTTGTGCACAAGGTGTGAGGCCATTTTTCCAAATGAGGAATCGTTGAAAAATGCCTGAGTGAAAGTGCCGAGCTCTCCGAAAGAGCGGTCATTGATCGCTGAAAGAGAGGATTGTGGAAACTTTTTTTGAACAAGCCCTGCTCCTTGCGTTGCATGCAACCCTCCAAGCGAGTGGGTATAGAGCAAAATGGAGTCAAAATCATACCCTAAAACCTCTTTTAAATAGGTGTAGGCAGCAAGCGTGTCTTTGGGCAAGAGGTTTAGATCGAGATTTCCTCCACTTTCCCCAATTCCTCTGCTATTAAAGGAAAAAATTGAATAATCTGGAAAATGGTTTTTAAAGAAACTAAAAAATCTAAAGGGGACACTTTTTGCATCGCCGATCTTCTCATAGAAAGAGCCGACACCAGGAATAAAAAGGATTACCTTCTTTTTTCCTGAGTTAAAGAGCATCCCGTCGATAAGCACTCCATCTGGGGTTTTAAAGCAGATGCGCTGGTTTTTGGGATTCTCCATAAGCCTTAAGCGTAAAAGGTTTAGCTCAGTTAAGGGTTTGCCTGTGAGCCCCACCGAGAGTTTTTTGATCAATTGCTTGCCGAGCAGATCGACCTCTTCGAGTAGACCAGCATTCCAAAATTTTGAAAGAATTTTTTGAATCAAAGAGGCTAATTGATGTGTTTGAAGATTCTCTGACATGATGTTTTTTTAAAAAAAAGTTAAAAACAACATAAAGTATAGCAAAAATTATTTAACTTAACAATTGCAATAATAAATTTAATAGTTTAATTCAAACATTTTATTGATACACGAGAGTGCTTTTTTTTGAATGGTAGGATCAATCGTAACAATCTGCTCCTTTTTTGGAGAGCGCATCGCCTGTAAGATGTTATCGAGGCTATTTGATTTCATGTATTTGCACATCATACATCCACCGACGAATTTGAGCTCTGGGTGTTCGACTTGAAGGCGGGATGTGATCCCACACTCGGTTAAAATGAGAAAGGGATCGGTTTGATCTTTGTGCGATTTGACATAGCTTAGAATCTGGTTTGTCGAACCTGTCAAGTCGGAGGATTGGATCACCTCTTGTGTGCATTCGGGGTGAGCGAGCACCTTGAGTTTGGGATGTTGCTTTTTTAACAAATCGATCTGATCAGTTGAAAACTCTTCGTGAACATAGCAAGTTCCATCGTATAAGATGAGCTCTTTCTCAATCTGCTTGCTCTTTAGATGGTTCAAAATGTTTTCTCCCATGAGTTTATCTGGGAGGAAGAGGATTTTATCGTTTGGGATATTTTCAATGATCTGGTAGACATTGGAAGATGTCACGCACACATCGCAGGCTGCTTTAACGGCTGCAGTTGTATTGATGTAGCAAACAAAGGTATGCTTGGGGTATCTCTTTCTAAGTTCGAAAACCTTTTCGGTATCAATGCTATCTGCGAGTGAGCAACCTCCATTCGGGTTGGGATCGATCACGATTTTTTCGGGATTTAAAATCTTAGCCGTTTCGGCCATAAAACGAACGGCTGAAAACAGGATCATTTCTGCTCTAGTCTCTTTGGCTTTTTTCGCAAGGGCGTAAGAGTCTCCCACGTGATCAGCAACACCATAAATGATATCGGGATGTACGTAGGAATGGGAGAGGATCAATGCGTTTTTTTTTGCTTTAAGTCGGTTTATCTCTTCGACTAGAGGCTCTAAGCGCGCGCATCGACTTTTTGTATAGTTGCAGAGAGGATTATCTGCCCGGATATGTTTTAGTTTCTCATAGAGATCTGTCATAATCGAGATAACTTTGTAAGATGAGGGTTGCGCTGAGCGTGTCTATGTGCGCTTTCCGTTTTTTTCTTTTGACTCCCGCTTCGATCATTGCCTTTTCGATCTGCTTCGAGGTGAGCCGTTCATCCCAAAGGGTAACAGGAGTGGGCTGCTCTTTTTCGAGCCTTTCTTTAAGTTCTCGGACGAGAAGGGAAAGGGGGCTTTCGTGGCTTGATAGGTGAAGGGGCAGACCAATCACGATCATTTTGAGATCATGTTTGGAAATCTCTTGGATTAGGGAGCGCACCGTTTGTGCATGATCTGAGCTAGCCAGAACCGTTTTGAGGGGGGTAGCAACTGTTCTCGTGCGGTCTGAGAGCGCCAGTCCAATCCGTTTTTGTCCATAATCAATACTGAGCACCCTACACATCTTTTTTCTTTCTCTCAAACATCGCCTTGACAAAGGCAGAAAAGAGGGGATGGGGTCTGTTCGGTTTTGATTTGAACTCGGGGTGAAACTGGACACCGAGCATCCAGGGGTGATCTGTGAGTTCAACAATCTCGCAGAGCCCGTTCTTTGGGCAAACTCCAGAGACGACAAGCCCCTTTTTTTCAAACGATTCTCGATATTTGTTGTTAAATTCATACCTGTGCCTGTGCCGTTCAAAGATTTCCGACTTTCCATAGCTTATAAACGCTTTGCTCTCCGATTTCAAGTGGCACGGATAAGCTCCGCGGCGCATGGTTCCCCCTAGATCTTTGATCCCCTCTTGCTCAGAGAGAAGAGAGATCACTGGATCAGGTGTTTGGGAGTCCATTTCGGTCGAGTTGGCCCTTTCTAGATGAAGTTGGGATCTCGAAAATTCGACGACAAGAGCTTGCATGCCTAAGCAGATTCCAAAATAGGGGATCTCCTGTTCACGGCATATCTGAGCGATCTGTATCTTACCTTCAAATCCCCGGTGACCAAAGCCCCCAGGAACTAAAAAGCCATCGCACTCGTTGATATCCTGACTATCGAGCTCTCCTGCTTCTATGCCCTGAATATGAATCTTGGCTCCGCAAGCAAGCGCTGCGTGATACAAAGCTTCACAAACCGATTTATACGCATCTTTGTGAGTTGTGTATTTGCCGACCAGTCCGACGGTTAGAAACTGTTTTGGATGCTTAACACTCTCCAAAAGCTGCTCCCAGTCTGAAAGGTCAACTTTTTTGTGAGGAAGACCCAGCAAAGAGGTCAGCTGCTTGTCCATGTTTTGCTTCACAAGGTGAATGGGAAGCTCATAAATAGATGACACATCGACAACTTCTAAAACGCGGGGAGGAGGAACGCTACAGAAAAGGGAAATTTTCTCTCTTATAGGTGGGTCTAAAGGGGATTCTGAGCGGCAGAGAATCATATCGGGAAAAAGACCCATGCTTCTAAGTGTTTGGATCGAATGTTGGGTCGGCTTGGTTTTCACCTCTCCTGATGTTTTGAGGTAGGGAATATAAGAGAGGTGGATATTGACACAATCTTCGGGGTGGTCTAGATGAAATTGCCTAACCGCCTCCATAAAGGGTTGGGATTCAATATCTCCAACCGTTCCTCCGATCTCTATCAAGGTGACATCGATCTCCTCTTCCTGCGCTGCGCACCGGTGGATTGAGAGCTTGATTTCGTCGGTGACGTGGGGAATGACCTGAATAGTGGCACCAAGAAACTCACCGCGCCGCTCTTTTTTGATGATGGTGTTGTAAACTTTTCCAGATGTCACGTTTGATATTTCTGAAAGGGGGGACTGAGTGAAACGGTGATAGTGGCCTAGGTCAAGGTCTGTTTCTGAGCCATCATCTGTCACATAGACTTCCCCATGTTGAAAGGGGCTCATGGTTCCAGGATCGATATTGAGATAGGGGTCGAACTTGAGCATGGCAATTCTCAAATTTTGACGCTCTAAGAGCATCCCAATAGAGGCTGAAACGAGCCCTTTGCCGAGAGAAGAGACGACACCACCCGTAATAAAAATAAATTTTTTTTTCATATCCAAGCCCCTTCTATCTCAAGCTAAAGCGAGTATATTTGGTGTAAAATCGGGGAAAAAAAGAAAAATAAGTGCCCATTTTAGCTCACCTCCGCAGCAATTATAGGTGGTAGGAAATGAAAAATGCAAGAGATCTTTAGATGCACAGGGCTCAGGACATTATAAACATTTTTTTAAGCAATCGTTCCTGAAGGCCTAATTTTGCAAGTTTCAGCAAGCCATCTCAAATTTTTTTAGGGTTCT
>JANQSR010000088.1 GCA_028279205.1 Simkania sp. | reverse complement strand
TAAGGAAATTATGATTGGAAAGTGGCACTTCGATAGCGCTCTCGAATAGGATCGGCTAGGCCTATCGGCCTTTTTCGGAACCAGGCTTGCAAATACTTCCAAAAGTTTTCGCCCAGTCGGTAACAAGTTTGCTTCAATGTCATCAGACTGTCACGAAACGATTTCCTTATCTTCCCTTCTTGAGCTTGGACAACCCTCTTTTGCTCTTGGATTAAACGGGTGAGGGATTGCGCACCCAGGGAATATCTCGCTCACTTTCTAGGATCTTTACCAACATCATACCAGGGTATTTTAAACAAACCACCTATCATTTGCAAAAAAAACTTACCTGCCATGAGTTTTTGAGGACGCAGAGAAAAAGATTGGCAAATCTATTTTTCCATCCATTGCTGAATAGTTCGAGATCGGTTAAAATCTTCAAAAAACGGATGAGCTAAGGCTTAAAAGTATGAAAGTATGACTGTATACCGGTTGAGAAAGTCTTTAAAAATTTTCAAAAAGGTTTTTCACCTCTACAAGAAAAAGGAAAAAAAACTGCCAAATCTCCCAAAAGAAAAGTTTGTGGAAGCTTTAAGCAGTTTACAAGAAGAGATTTTGAATCGGGATCGTAAACAGGCAAGCCATCATGCTAAAGTCGTAGAAAGCTTGGAGAAAATTCATTTTTCTAAAACTGCCCTAGAAAAGTTTTTTTACTATTCCAGAACGTTAATTTTTTATCTTCTAGCCGCCATTCTCATCCGTACTATTTGGTTTGAACCTTATGAGATCCCCAGTGGATCAATGCGTCCCACTTTCAAAGAGAAAGATCGAGTCTTAGTTTCCAAAACAACCTTTGGAATCAACATTCCCTTCTATAGCGGTCACTTTTTCTTCAACCCAAATCTTATACAGCGAATGAGTACCGTCGTTTTTAAGGCGGATGGAATAAATCTTTCTGACACTGAAACGCGCTATTTTTACCTCTTTCCAGGCAAGAAAAATTTTGTAAAGAGATTGATCGGTAAACCAGGTGATACGTTGTATTTTTATGGAGGACAGATCTATGGGGTAGATCAGCAGGGAATCGACATCTCCCATGAGCTTCAAGTCGAAAAGCTATCCAAAATTGACCACATTCCCTACCTCTCCTTTGACGGACGTGTTGACTTGCTCGGTCGGGGCAAGGTGATTTTAAGTCAAATGAACCAAAAAGTGGCCTTTCTTTCGGTTGATAGCAGCGGAAAAGCAAAAGGAAGCTTGCTTCCACCCTATCAGTCTAAGTTCGATGACTACTATGACCTATGGGGGTTCAAAACCTACGGAATGGCTCGCCTGCTCACGAAAGAAGAGTTTTCTAGGCGTGCCGCCCTGTCAATCGACAGACAAGAAAACTTAAGAGATACGCTCCTCTACATGGAAATCGCTCACCATCCAAGTGTCAAATACCCCACGATTCAGTCAGATCGAAGTGGACGACTCTTTCCTAGGGTGGGATTAAGCTACGCTATTTTACCCCTAAATCAAACCCATCTCAAAAGACTCATGAGCCATCTCTATACAGCGCGATTTACTGTAAAAGATGGGATGGCTCTCCCCTATGGTAACCCCTCAAATGCTAAAAATGGGGTCCCTTTAAGGGATGTTCCCGACGGCACCTACGAATTTTATGAAGGAAAAGGGTATAAAATCCACTTTGGAGGCACCAGATCAACACTTAGCCCAGACCATCCACTCTACACCTTTTCCCCTGATCGTGTGCAAACTCTTTACAATTTGGGAATCGAGTGGGACAGTAGATTTGAACCAAGCTTTGGGTTAGTAGATCGTTTCCCCTCCCGCTACGTTTACTATAAGGAAGGAAGCATCTGTGCAATGGGGGGGGTGTTAATGAAAAAAGAGGATCCTTTTCTGATCCGCTTTATCGCAAACGAATCCCTCAAGCAAAAAAATGCCTCCCTCTACCGCCCCTATTTCCCCTTCGATGATGCACCCTTGAAAAGAGGGGCAGATGGGAAGATAGACAAGGAATTTCTCAAAGAGCGGGGAATCACAGTATCCTCTAAACACTACCTTGTTCTAGGAGACAGCTATGCTCAGAGCTCTGACAGCCGTAAATTTGGCTTTGTTCCTGAATCTAGTATCCATGGAGCACCGATTTGGATTTTCTGGCCGCCTGGCAGTCGTTTTGGCAGCATCTTGCAAGTCGCCTACCCCTTTTTTAATTTTCCCCGTATGATTGTCTTATCTATTTTCCTAGCTTGTGTGTTAATCGGAACGGCGCACCACTTTAAAAGTAAACGTTTGAAACTCCCTGTAA
>JANQSR010000179.1 GCA_028279205.1 Simkania sp. | reverse complement strand
GACTTCGCGTCCAGTCGGTCGCCCTCAAGCTGGTGGTTGACAGAGAAAAGAGCATCGAAGCCTTCACTCCAGTTGAGTATTGGAACTTGGGAGCCATTCTGAGTTTAACAAGTGAAAAGCGTCCCTTTCCAGCAATGCTCCACTCTGTCCAAGGGAAAAAGGTGGAAAAGGAGAAGGTCAAGGGCAAAGAGGTCTTTCTCATTCCTGATCAGATAGCGGCTGATCAGCTAAAAAAGGCACTTCAAGCCTCCACCTACACAGTTTCGAAAGTGGAGAGAAAAGAGAAAAAGCGCAGCCCCGTTCCCCCCTTTATCACATCAACCCTGCAGCAAGAGGCAAGTCGCCACTACGGTTTTTCTGCCCAAAGGACGATGAGTGTTGCTCAAACCCTCTATGAAGGGGTCGACTTGGGCTCAGAAGGGGCAGAGGGGCTCATCACCTATATGCGAACCGATTCGGTGCGAGTAGAGCCTCAAGCCATTGAGAAGGTGCGTATCCTAATAGATGGGGCGTATGGGAAAAAGTATTTGCCTCTCAAGCCCCGCATCTACGCATCCAAGAAAAAAGCTCAAGATGCGCATGAAGCGATCCGTCCGACCGATTTAAGCCATCCTCCCGACGTTGTCAAGCCGTTTCTAAATGCTGATCAATACAAGCTCTACTTGCTTATTTGGCGCCGTTTTTTGGCATCCCAAATGAACCCTGCCATCTATGACACCCTCTCTTGCGACATCAAAGCAAGCCCCGACATGCTCTTAAGAGCGACCGGATCGATCATCAAGTTCAACGGTTTTTTGGCCGTCTATGAAGAGAAAGAGGATCTATCTGAGCAGTCCCTTTCAAAGAGTGAAGAGAAAACCCTTCCAGAGCTTAAAGAGGGGCAAATCCTGGGGCTAATTGAGGTGATCTCCACCCAATCTTTCACAAGCCCCCCTCCCCGTTTCACAGAGGCTTCACTTGTCAAAGAGTTGGAAAAGTCGGGGATTGGAAGACCCTCCACTTACGCCTCTATCATGAATAAAATTCAGAGCCGCTCTTACACGGTGAAAGAGCGTCTGACCCTAAAACCGACCGAACTGGGCAGGGTGATTGCTGAGATGCTCGAAAACCATTTTGATCTGATCATGGACATCAAATTCACAGCCAAAATGGAAGATGAGCTCGACCTGATTGCAGAGGATCAAAATGATTGGAAGAGCTTTGTCTCCTCTTTTTGGAAGAAATTTCTTCCCGTTTTGGAAAAAGCGGAAAAAGAGGCGTTCGTTCCCAAAGTCTCAACCGATATCGACTGTCCTAAATGTGGTCACAAGCTGCAAAAGATTTGGGCTCGGGACAAATATTTCTACGGGTGCTCCAACTATCCTGACTGTAAATTTACCGTGCCGATCGAAGCTTTGGAATTTAAAAAAGAGGATTATGCGGAAGGGTTCAATTGGGATCAACTCTGTCCCAAGTGTGAGTCCCCCATGAAGATTCGATTTAGCAGATTTGGTGCGTTTCTCGGGTGTATGCGCTATCCCGATTGCAACGGCATTTTAAACATTCCCAAAAAAGGGGAGCCTCTCTTGGAGGATCTTCCCCCATGTCCTGCGATCAACTGCGACGGCTCGATCAAAACGCGCAAAAGCCGGTGGGGCAAAACCTTTTTTAGTTGCTCTAACTACCCAGAGTGCGACGTGATTGTCAATGAGGTTGAAAAGTTGAGCGTGAAATACAAAAACCATCCGAAAACCCCCTGCAAGCCCAAAGCAAAGAGGGGTGGGAAACAGAGGGAGGGGGGCGGCTCATCCCTTTCCAAAGAGTTAGAATCGGTGGTTGGCAAAGAGAAATTAACGCGTGGGCAAGTCACGAAAAAGCTCTGGGAGTACATCAAAGAGCACAAACTGCAAGATCCGCAAAACAAAAGATTGATCCGTCCCGATAAAAAATTAGAGAAACTATTTGGAAGTTCCGAGCCTCTTGATATGTTCAAGCTTGCGGGTGTGATCAGCAGACATATGCAATAGATAAAAAAAAATTTATCAAACCCTCTCCTGACTAGAAGAAATAAAATCTCTTTGCTATAAGAAGTTTTTTTCGGACAAAAGAAAAGAGGACCGAGGTATGGTTAAGAAAAAAAAACAAACAAAAAAAAGTGACATGATGATCAAAAAAAGCATGGTTCGAGACTACATCACCACCAAAGGAAAAGGTGCTTATCGGGTTTCGAGCGGAAGTTTGGATGCTCTGTCCAATCTCGTGATGGATCTTTGTGACGAAGCGATGGATCGAGCGAGCATGAACAGAAGAAAGACACTTCAGGCGCAAGAT
>JANQSR010000086.1 GCA_028279205.1 Simkania sp. | reverse complement strand
GAAAATCGATAACGCAAAGCGGCACGCTTGGAGCTGAAGGCAAGCAAAAATGGATACAGGGAGAGCCTATTCCAATGAAGAGGGTCGCCTAGGTAAAGGGCTCAACACTTTTGATTGCACCCGGATGAAAGCTCGCTGTTGACTTTTTCCCAGGCCATCTGTAATATTGCTTTTATGACCCTTGGGCAGAATGGTCTGGGTATCAATCCCTAGAAGCCCCCGTTTTGAAGCGGAGGGAGCTTTCACCGAGGTATTTCTGTTTCGCCTGCTCGTAAAGTCAATATGTAAATTAGTAAGGAGTGTATCTTAAATGTCTTTAGAAAATGCCAAGGCTAACCTTGAAGAGTTTGGAAAAGAGCTCAAACTTGAATTAGCTTTTGACAACAACAACACCTGTATTTTGGGTATTGACAATCTTTTTTCTCTCCATGTGACGTACGAAGATACGACTCGAAAGCTATACCTTTATTGTCCAGTTAGAGATGGATTGCCACAGGACGATTCTATTTTACTTAAACTTTGCAAAGCATTGCTTTCTGGTGCGATGCTCGGTGGTCAGATGGCTGGTGGCGGAGTTGGAATCGCTTTTGAAGAGGAGCTCATCCTCATGCACGCTACCATCCAGATGGGACCAGGTACTGATTCTTTTGAGTTAAAAAGGTTTGCTCCTATCTTTGTCGAGGCTGTGGAGAAATGGAGAAAAAAAGTTCAAAACATCGTAGATGGAATTGAAGATCCACCAGACGAAAGGGATCGGCCAGGACATCACCCAAGAAGTTTGCCCCAACCAAAGAAAAAAGGGGATCAGCCTAAGCCTGGCGACCGGTTCATTAAGATTTAAGTAGAAAAGCCCTCTTTTTCCTGGTATAATTTCTCTTCGATTTTTAATACTGGAAAAAGGATCTCTCTCTTTTTTTCTTGTTTACCCTTCTCAATCTGTTTGACACTCGACATCACTGTTGAGTGATCTCTTGAGAAGAACTCTCCGATTTTTAGGTAGGGCATCTCGATTGTTTTGCGACAAAAATACATGGCTGTTTTTCTAGGTAAAACGCACGCTTTGTCCTGTCTTTTCCCCATTATTTCATTTGCATCCACCTTGAAGATTTCTGCGACAACTTTCACGATTCTTTCAGGTGTCAAGCACTCTTTCATCTCTTCTTGGATAAGATCTTTTAACAATTCATTTATCGTCGCAATATCGAGTTTCACCTTGGATGTGTGGAGTCGCAGAGCCAACGCTTCTAAGGCGCGAATGAGAGAAGAGACTTTTGGAAATCTCTGATAGAGGTGGATAGACTCGCTCTCTTTTAGAGGCAGTGCGAGAAGCTTAGCTTTTTTTTCTAAAACTTGTCTGACCTCGGTTGGTGTTGCTACTTCAAGGGGGAGTGTCATTCCCCATTCAAAACGACTATTTAACCTCTCTTCAATCCCTTCTAATCGCCTTGGTAGGGTTTTAGCACCAAAGATAAGCTGTTTTCCCTGTGTGTGTAGATGGTTAAACGTGTGGAAGAGCTCTTCTTGAGTGGCAATTTTCTTTTTGAGAAGGTGAACATCATCTAAAATCAGACAATCGACTTTCCGATAGGCGAGTCGAAAATCACGCAAGCTGTGAGTTTTAAAAGCGCGAACAACGTGATCGACAAAGGTTGGCGTCTGTACATAAAAAACCTCCTTGCCCCTCTTTTTAAGCTCTTTTGCGGTTGCCATCAGGAGGTGAGTCTTTCCCGACCCTGAAGGGCCGTATAAAAAGAGAGGATTATAGGTGCTATCAGCACCTTTTAGAAGTGTGCCTGCAAGGAAGGGGGTAGCATCCTTCACAAAGTTTTCAAAGGTTGCAAAAGAGAACAGATGGTCGGGTGAAAAATACTCTTTGGGACTCTCCTTTTTAAGGGTTTTTTTTCTGCGTTGATCGAAAGGTTTCCCATTGAGATAAAAGTGGAGCTTGATTTTGCGACCATTTTCATCTTGAGGTCTCTCTTTTATGTGCTCTTGAAACCAAAAGATATAAAAAGAGTTGGTGGTGTCTAGGTAGAGGTTTAAGGCATCAAACTTTAAAACTTTAAGCGGTTTGACCCACTTTTCAAAAGCAGTTTCCCCAAGATTCTTTTTGAGTTTCTCAAGAAAAGTCTGCCACAATCTCATTTGGTCTCTTTGGGTTTGATCTCAATCTCTTTTGAGTTTTTAACCTTTTTAACAGGCTTAACCTTCTTGGAAGCATACCATTGCTGTAATATCTGAAGACACGTAGAGGATAAGAAGTAAATGTTAAGTCCTGAAGGCATTTTATAAAAGATTACGGTCAAGACGGCTGGCATGATGATCGCCATGATTTTTTGTTGCTCTCCAACTTCACCTTGATGTTTGCTCATTTTAGACTGGAAAAATGTGATCACTCCCAGCAAAATGGGAAGGAGGTGAAAAGCGGTTCCTATAAGAGGGATGGGATACCCCCAAGCAAAGAGAACATCTGGCGCTGTCAGGTTATTGATCCACCCTGGAATGAAGGGGGTTCCTCGAAGAGAAAAGGTCGATTTTAAAAGGTCGAACATCCCAATCAAAAATGGCAGTTGAATGATAAGGGGTAAACATCCCCCAACGGGGTTGACTTTGTGCTCCTTGTAGAGCTTCATCGTCTCTATGTTCTTCCGTTTGGGGTCGTTTTTGTACTTTTTTTTGATTTTTTCCATTTTTGGTCCTATTGCCTGCATGCTGAGAGTCGACTTGATCGACCAGGCGTTGAGCGGGTACATGATGATGCGCAAGACAAGTGTGAGTAAAATGATCGAAAAACCCCAAGAATGGGTGATTTTGTGACAAAAGTTTAAGATGATAAGCAAAAATTTGGCGAAAGGTTCTGAGATAAAGGCAAACCAGCCGTGGAAACTTTGCGTTTTGATGTAATTGGGATTGTAACCTGTTATTTGATTTGTAAACGCTTTGTCCACTTTTTTTAAAACGTCGTGCTGCATGGGGCCTAGGAAGAGGCGAAAGTCGGCAGGTGTCGAAGTTTGGGCAAGGGGCATATGCACGATGTAACCTGGGTAATCGGTTGCTGGGTAGAGATCATATTGAGAGTCGATCATCGCAATGCGTGAAGGATCCATATTACCTGGCACACGATCGACCTGAAAGCCAGGGGCTATTTCGCTGAGCGGATCGATGATGGCGGTAAAATAACCGTTTGAATTAGAGACCCAGTCTGGGCGGATGGAAGATAAGGTTATTGAGTTTTTTGGCAAAGAGAGGGTTTCGAATTTCTGCTCCTGATTTTGCATCATCTTGTATTTGATTGCGGGAGCGGGGCTGCCCGAAATCAACTCGGTTTCCAAAACCCCTGAGGTGACAGAAAGTCCTTGAGCGTCCCCTTCGACTCTGACGGTTGCAAAAAGGGAGTAGGGAGCCTCATCTGCCTCTTTTGGCAGTCTGTATGTTTTTGTGATTTTCCGGTTTTGCAATCTAGCCGTAAACTCAATCGAGTCTGAGTCGAAATGGGTCACTTGGTAAAGGGATTGAGAGGTTTCGGGGTCGGGGGAGATCACGTTGAATGCGTAATACCTGGGTGAGATTGCGAAGGGGGGGTAAGGGGTTCCTTTGGCAATCCCACGCCTTAAAAGGGGGTAATACCCTCCTGTCACAGGGTTTTTGAGCACAGGCTTTGCACTTTGGTTTTTTTCCACGATATAAAAAGGGCGAGAAGGAAAGAGAGCGTTCGAGGGGTAACGCCTATCTATGATCCTGTCAAAATCGATGGGCAAGACAGCCGACCCCTTTGATTGCCTTTCAAAAGGTAGGTTCACTTCGGCAATCGCTCCACCCCAGTTTGAGAAGACGACTTGCATAGACTCATTTGATAACACGTAGAGATCCTCTTTTTTTGGCAATTGAGAAGTAGAAGAGGAGGGGCCCATTAGCTCGTAGGTGGTTAGGTTCTCTAAAGACCCGAGATTTTTGAAAGGTTGAAACGAGCTGCGCGCCCCGTCGTAAAGGGCGACAGGAAGGTAGGAGTTTCCCGCTCGGTACAAGACAATGGCACTGCTCTTCATAGAGCCTTGGGGAAAGGAGAGCTCTCCATTTTCGTAAAGACCCACATGAACTAAGACATCCCCCTTTTCAAAACTGACAAATTGAAGCGGCTGCACATCAGTCTTAGGGAGATGAGTCGAAACGATTTCAGGTTTGTGAGCCGAGCTATAAAGGGAGAGTTTTCCCACGCCATTTCCCTCAGTAACCAGGTAAAGGGGCAAAAACTTTTGGCTTTTTTGAACGTAAACCTGTTTGGGCATTTTATCTTGCCAGTTCAAGGTGAGGTAAGAACCGGAGGAAGCAATCACGGAATAGGAGAGAAGGGTGCGCCCCTGAAGGTCTTCATAGAGGGGGGATAGGGGAAGTTGGTTGGGAGTGGCAGCTAGAGTTTCGCTCCCTGATCGATTCCACCCCTCTTGAACAGTTTGCTTTTCGACACTTGCCCCTTTTTCTGTGCTCTCTTGATGCCATTTTGAGGTGAAATATTGGTTAATGAAAAAGAGAAAAAGACCCAAGCCGAATACGAAAATCATACTACGGACATTCATAGAGAACCTTTAGTAATTTTAGTAATTATAAATGGTTCATTATAACAGAAAAAATCTTATTCTTGAACGGCAGACTTAATTTTTTCTATAAAATCTTCAAACAGTTCGGTTGTACGAACCCCTTCGAGCCAATCCTCTTCGAGGATCTCCTCCAGGGAAGGAAGGGTTTCGAATGCGTAAGCTTTTTCTAAGAAATAGATAGAGCGAGAATAATTGCTGATGAGCGAGTAGATACAAGCAAGAGAAAAGTAGGCGTGAGAGTTGCCCAGTTTTGCCGCTTGAATCATCTTGTATTCTGCTTCTTTATAACACTGCGTGCGCTCAGTGCGATCTTCCAAACGCTCTGCGAAATTGACCAGGGTGATTCCCCAGTCTAGAAGATTTTGGTCATCTTCTCGATCTTTTTGATGGGAGATGCGGTAATGGTGAAAGGCCTTCTGGTAGATCTCTAACTCGTTTAAAAGTTCGGCATAGTGGCTTAAGGTCAACGCCATTTGCGCGTGAATTTGAGGAAAATCGGGGCTGAGTATCAAGACCTGATTCAAAACGTCGAGAGCTTTCAAGTAGGAGAGCTCGCTTTCACTATACTCACCGAGGTAGTCGAGAGCAATGGCATAGTGAAAGAGCCACTCGGGGCGTTGATAGGATGCCGTTTTTTGCATATCAAGCGCCTTTTCAAAATGGTGAAGCGCTTTTTCGACAAAAAGTTGACTATGAACAAGCTCTGAATATCTCAAATAACAATACCCAAAGTGGTAATGGTAGACGCTGTTAACTTTGAAATAGAGAGCTTGTTTAAAAAAACGGCAAGCATGTTTAAAGTTTTGCTTATCCCGATCGAGTTCAGCAGCAGTAACGTAGGCGAGCGCAATATCAAACCAAAGGTAATCGATCGATCGATTCAGGCTGAGTCCCTCTTGAAATTTTTCGATCGACTGATAGATGTAGTCGATATCTTTGAAATATTTACCCAAGAGAAACAAACAGGTGCCATAAGCGTGATAGAGGCGCGTCTCTTTTAAATCAGCTTCGTAGAGAGGCTCGACCTTCTCCTGAGCCTTATTGAAAAATTTGAGTTTTTCAGAGAAAAAGCCCAAGTAAGCTAAGGCTTCAGACCAAATAGTGATCAGGTGGGTGTTTTTCGGATCACAAGTATGTCCACGGCGACATTTTTCGATACAAGAGTGTAACTTCTTAATATCCCAGAAATGTTTGCCACTTTCGAGTAAAAAATCTGCCCAATTTAGCCACAGCTGCGCATTGTTTGGATAAAGTTGTGAAGAGGCCAAGTAGCACTCATTTGCCTGAGAATAGTGATCTTCATCATGGGTGTAGCTATAGAGCTCTTTGAGGATATTTGCTAATTTAAGCCAGGCGACATGGGACGAAATGGAGATGGAGACCCCATTTTTGTAGCAGTTGATCGCTTCAACAAGCAGGTTTAGATCGTTCATTTTTCCACCAAGTGCGCGGTAAGCATCCCCAAAATTTAGCCAAAATTCGGAAGGGGGACTAGCCTGACATTGCTTCGCTTTTTCATAGAATTTAATGGCTGAGTTTAAATCTGCCGCTTCGCCAGAGCGCTCGGCAAGTCTGCTCCAAACATCCGCGAGATCCCAATACAGATCTGCTATGACATCTTGCGTTTGATTGGCAATCAAAGCGAGTGCTTTTTCGTACTTCCCTTTTGCGTGATTAAAGTAGGTCGGTTCTCCTGTGCGCATTCCCAAAAGGTAGAGTGTATTTCCAAAGGCATGCCAGGCTTCAAAACAGTTGGGATTGATTGAAAGAGCTTTCCTGAAGCTTTTGGCTGCTAGGGAAAGACCCGCCTCCTTTTCGTTTCCGCTGCCATACTCAAAAAGTGCAAGCCCTTGATTGAGAAAGAGATCGCAATTTTCAGGATCAAATTTAACCGCCATGTCAAAAAAA
>JANQSR010000175.1 GCA_028279205.1 Simkania sp. | reverse complement strand
TTTTAAAAAAGATAGAGAATGGAAAAGCGCAAAAGTACCGCTATTTCCTTCTTACTGAAGGGGGCGGCAGACTCGATCCTGTCGCAATGAGAGAGATGTTTAGTCTGAAAATAGAAAAAGATTTCGAAGAGATGCTAATGGGGCAGCTCAAAAAATTTTACCATGTAGATCCTTTTAGTGAAGCCAAGTCTTGGTTTAGTCTAAGAAATCTCAAACCTTTGTCAGATGAAGAATCAAGAGTGAGTCTCCACTTGGGCGACCTCCTCTTTTACAAAGGAGCGACTTCAACGAGAAAGATTAACCCCTCGTTTCGCATTTCGAGCCAACTCCGTCACGAAAACAGAAAAATTCCCCTAGGACAGGAGATCCGTGGCATCAATGAAGTGTTGCCCGCTGTATTTGAATTAAGCTGTGATGAGGCCAGTCGTGAAAATCTAGACAATTTGATAAGCTTGAGAGGAGAGCCCGAAGGCAAAACCCCTGGACAGGTGATCAAAGAGCTTTTTGGTTAGGGAGTGTTCATTTAACTTCTGGGGGGAGTGCTACTTTCCAGCCTTCCGGGCCATTTTCAATCCTTTCAAAACCATCTGGTCCGTTTTTAGAGAAATAGAGAAAACTCGGATCGTCATGAGCATAATTGAGAACAATCTGCTTGATACCACTTGCAATCAGCTCCCCTCCTCGCTTGTTTGGCTCAATCCCAGATTTATAGAGTTTATCGTACGGATTAAACGTATTCGGAAGATCTAAAATGGGAATTTTCTCTTGCCTAGCTCTTTCTAAGATGGGCGAGTAGAAACTTTCCATCAAGCGGTTCACCACAATCATGGAAAGTTTTCTTGTGAAGATGGCCTGCTCAATAGGGGCGAAACGATGTCCTAAGAAGAATAAAAAGGGACTTAAACAGACTCCAGACAAGCGCAACAAGCTAAAGGGGACGCGAGAAAAAACAAAGGAGGAAAAGAGAAAAAGAGCCGCTACTTGCATCACGGTGGAAACAATCCCAATGAGTCTTGTGATCGAATAAACCTTATAAGGGTCAGAATAGGGGTCAGAACCAGCCGCTTCTGTTCTATATTGGAACATCAAAATAGGCTTAACATTTTTGCTATTAAGATCTTGCAACTGATCGATGATCTGAAAGTACCGCTTTTGAATTTCTGAGATCGAAGAGACCAATTTTAAAGGATTCATTAAATTGACAAGAAAGTCATTCCCTCCAACACTTAAGACGACAAAGCTAGTCTGCTTAAGATCCTTAGAGACTCTCTCTTTAAGTTCTTCGAGGGGCTTGATCTCCCCTGAGCCCCTTTGCTCTGAATAAGCTTTGTAAGCTGCCACCCACTTGGGTAGAACCTCTCCGATCTCTCCCCCTGTGAGCACATTCTGAGTGGTAAACCCGTCATAGGCTAAATTTTCAACTTTGTAACCATGGGACCTAAGCCCCTCTGTCAATTGGTTCTCAATCGCATCTTCGGACTTTTCTAGCCAAAAGAGATTATCGAGAGTAGAATCACCAAGAAGGTATACGGTTCCAGACATAAGGACACCTCAAAAATTTTAATTGAGCTGTATCCTAGCAGACCTTAAGATTTACATAAAGCTTTATTTTTTCTTCTTATAAAGAAATTGCTAGGTGCTTTAGTTTAAAGAGCTTTTTTTTTTCAAAGAGACTCCTTTTCTTGCACAGGATCCCTGCAAAGTCAGTTAAATTCTAGCTAGCCTAAGAAGTGCTTTAAGAGGGTTAGTAAGATAACCAATTGCCTGCATGGGCAAACTTTTCTGA
>JANQSR010000133.1 GCA_028279205.1 Simkania sp. | reverse complement strand
AGTTTGAGTATCTCTTTATCAGTTGCATTTTCCAAGAGATGGTAGAGCTGAGTGGCCACAAGCGAGACGTGTGTAGCTCTTGTTTTCAAGAGGTTTTCAGCTAAATGGGGTTTTCCATGAGCGAAGACGACGGCTCCGCCCGCCAAAAACGAGCGGAAGAGAAGAGCGATCCCAGCAATGTGATAAAGGGGCAGAGAGAGTGCCGAGCGATGACGCGAAGATAACCGAATATGGGCGTTTGAACCAAGGGCGCTGTAGTAGTGGTTTGAAAGGGAGTGGCACACAATTTTAGGAGTTGAAGTCGTACCCGATGTGAATAGGTAGGTAGCGTGATTTGATTTTTGTAAAAAATGTGGGGTTGGTCTCCCTTTTTTCGTGGTTTTCAAAAGGAAGGAAAAGGGAAAGCTAATCTGTTTGATTGGGGGCAGATTGCTTTTGATTTCATCTGGGTAGAAAAAATAGGTAGATGTGAGCAAATCGAGTAATATGGGCACCCTTTCTAGGGGAAGGCGGGGGCTTAAAGGGCATGCAATCGCCTTCAAACGAAAAAGGGCGAAAAGGAAAAGGGGTTCAATCGGCAGGGAGGCAGAAATGAAAGCGATCCGATCACCAGGTTTTACTCCCTGGTATTTTAAGACGTGGCACGTATTTTCAATGATTTGATTGCATTTTTTGTAGGTCCAAACCTCTTTGGAAAAGGCAAGAGCCACCAAACGGGAGTCTCTTCTTTCGTAATAGCTGAAAGGACATTCGAAAACGCTCATAGATGATGGTAAGAGCTGCCTGTTAATCTCCACGCCTTAGGAAAGGTGATCCTGCCTTCACGACATATGATCCTTTCTTTAAAGAGTGGCTCTTTGAAAAGCGAGCAGGTGTCAAGCCCCATAGGGAGATCTGCCACTTGAAGTCGCCGTCCAATCTTGGCTATGAGCCCTATTCCCAATTCACTCTCATAGCTACTACTTAAAATAAAAGCGATCCCTTTTTTCTGAGCTCGCCTCAAAAAGGGGATGAGCCTTGAGCATCCACCCATGAGAGTCGGTTTGATCACAAGCGCTTTTAAAGTGGCGAGCTTAAAAAAAGTCTCTATCTGAGCGCTCCGGATCGTCTCATCTAAGGCTATGGGGTAGGGAAAAGAAGCATAATCTTTAAAAGATACAAACGGCTCTTCAAAATAATCGAACGTATCGGGGGCAAAAGAGTTGGCAAATGCCATTCCCTGATCATAGGACCATTTCTGGTTGGCATCGATTCTAATCTTTTTAGGCAGTAGGGGGAGTAACTCTTTGACAAGGGGGATGCTCTTTGCAACCTCAAGATGCCCCACTTTTATTTTAACAGCTGGGTAGTTTCGAATTTTGAGCCCTTTCGAGTAGATCTCTTCAAGAGAGCCTGAGAGGAGAGCCTGGGTAGAAAGGGGTGGGGGGGAAGATGGACAAATCAGGTCGGTGAGGGCAGACTCAATTCCAAAATGAACAGAGGAAAAAAGCCCACCTAGATAAAAATCCCCCTGAATAAGACGGGCAAGTTTCTCTAATAGTTGCTCTTTTGCTTGCGCATAAGACTCCGGGCTAAAAGGGTCTAAGGGGGCGATCTCTCCCCAACTTTTCCTTTCATTTTCCTCTTTAAGTTGGACAAGCATCCCCTTTCTTATTTTGCGGTTTGATCCGAATGGACGTCTGTATTCGTACAAAGCAGCGCAGGAAAGTTTCATAAACACCAACCGATGAGAAAGGTTGCTGTATAAAGGATCATCCACCTTCCCGTCTTATCGATCAAAGAGATAAGTTCTTTTTTGCTATACGAGTTTTTAATGAGCGGAAAGGCAAAGAGGAATGAACAGGTTGCGAGCAAACATCCGTAGTGCGTTTTTGTCAAGGCGACGAGGACGAGGGGAATAAGGGCTGCACCACAAAGACAACTCCCATACTCTAAACGGCCGAAGGCAGGGCCGAAACGAACGACCAAGCTCTTTTTGCTCGCGAGCCGATCCTCTTCTAAATCGCGCAGATTGTTGCTTGTCAAAATCGCCGTTGAGATCAATCCAGGAGCAAAACCAGCAACAACAGAAATGATTGATACGTGACCTGTTTGTAGGTATAGTGTGCCGCAAACGGCAATAGGGCCAAAAAAGAGCAGGACAAAAAAATCGGAAATGCCTAGATAGCTAAGTGGAAAAGAGCCCCCTGTGTAGATGTAGCCTAAAAAAATTGATAGAAAGGATAAAAAAGCAATAACCCACCCCCCTTTTATCATCAAGTAAAGAGAGAAAATGAGTGCAAGAGTAAAAGAGTAGATAGCCCCTTTTTTGACTTTTTCAGGGCAGATCAATCCTGATTGGCAAAGCCTCCGTGGCCCTTTTCTTTTTTTTGTATCAGCCCCCTTGCAAAAATCGAAATAGTCGTTGGCAAGATTGGTTCCGATTTGGATCGAGCATGCAAAAAGTGTTGTCAACAAGAAGAGGATCGGATCAAAAAAACCCTCTTTAAAAGGGATCACCGTCCCGATAAGAACGGGGGATAAGGAAGCAATAAGCGTTTTCGGTCTGCTACCCTCTATCCAAATATTCATGCTCTTTTGGGAAATGGGGTGAAGTTGGGCTCTCTTTTTTCTAAAAATGCGCGGTGCCCTTCTTGAGCCTCTTCGCACATGTAGTAGAGGAGTGTTGCGTTGCCAGATAACTCCTGCAGCCCAACTTGGCCGTCGCAATCAGCGTTGAGTGCAGATTTTAAACAGCGAAGTGCTAATGGTGAGTGCTCGAGTATCTCTTTACACCACGCGATGGTTGTTTTTTCTAAATCTTCAAGCGGAGTCACGCAATTGATAAGCCCCATATCCAAGGCCTCTTTTGCCGTGTATTGGCGGCAGAGATACCATATTT
>JANQSR010000105.1 GCA_028279205.1 Simkania sp. | reverse complement strand
GATAAGAGGGGGTGCTACTTATAAAACTAGACCAAATTGGATTCAATGACTCGCCAGCGATCGCTTCGATTTTCTCACTGAGCACGTGCACTTGATCTAGGCCACCCGTAGATCTCAGCATCGTCAGGTCTGCCGTTTTTGGAGATAAGCCACCCGTAGATCTCAGCATCTCAGGTCTGCCGTTTTTGGAGAGTTTAAGTCTGGAGCTTTAAGATAATGGATGTTGTTACTCATAAAGTTGTATCCGTTCAGTGGGGGGTTGCTAGATTGAAGGGGTTTGGATCTCGGAATTAGCAGCCGAGTAACCCCTTTTTCAAGGAGTGCAAGATCTTTGTTTTCCTTGCGCAGCTGAGTGTTTTCTTCCTCAAGGGCTGTAATTCGTTTTTCCAGTCGTGCTATAGTTGCAAAGAGCTCGTCATAATTTTTTTTCATGGGAACCAGCTTAGCACCTTAATCTTTAATTTTCACCCCCCCACTGAACGGATACTATGAATTTATTCTTCGCAATTGATATAAAATCTATTTCCACTCGTTTCCACTTGCTTGATTTTGCCCCTCGCTCTCTAGGGAAAACCTGTCTAAAATTTTAGATTTTCAAAATAAAATGACTAAAAATGTTGATCGATTTAAAATCTAATGCTAGGATGTGGAAACGAGTGGAAATTTTTCCCAATAGCGGTTAAATCATGTTCTTTTTCAAAGGTTCGACTCAGACAAAAGTTGATGAGAAAAACCGTTTTGTTCTCCCCCAGCAGATGCGTTACGGGTTAGTTGAAAACGGAGAGCTCGCTTTTACAATGGGACTTGGCCTTGGGGGATGTTTGACTATTTACAAAAGCAGTGATGTCGATAAAATCGTGCGCCGTTTTCAGAAAAAACAGCACGATGTGCACTACCAAAAGTTTTTCACTCTCTTCTTTTCCACGTTGCACCCGTCGACTTGTGACAAACTCGGCCGTGTGGTGATCCCGCCCATTCTTAAGAAGGCTGCCAAGATCGAATCAGAAATTGTCGTGGCGGGAGTGCTCAACAAAGTCGAAATTTGGCCGAAACAAAAGTATGTGCTCGATTTAGAAGGGTTTTTAACAGATCAAAGCAGTGACAGCGAGTTACACAAAATGATGGAAGGAGCCTTTGCCCTCCTAAACGAGGAAGAGGATCGAGCGATTTTGACACCTGAGCAGCAGACCGAGTACCAAAATATTTAACGGGGCTCAAGAAGAGAGAGGGCACGATCGAATGAGTCATATTCCAGTCATGCTGGAGGAGAGCTTGGGGTTTTTCCGGGGAAAGAGGCTTCGCACCTTTTTCGACGGAACCTTAGGAGGGGGAGGATTTGCTGAGAGACTGCTGGTTGAGCATCCTGAAATTGAGAGATATTACGGGTGTGACCGAGATGAGGAAGCACTCTCTCTGGCAAGGAAAAATTTGAGCGCAATGCAAGACAAAGTGGTCTTCATAAATGGAGATTTTCGTGAGTTGGATACCCTTTTGGCATCGCAGGGCGTAGAAGAAGTAGATGGTTTTTTTTTGATTTTGGAGTGTCGTCGATGCAGTTAGACCAAAAGCATAGGGGATTTAGTTTCAAGAAAGAGGGGTCTCTTGATATGAGAATGGACTTAAAGCAGAGGCTGACTGCCAAAGAGGTTGTCAATACCCATTCTGAGAAAAAGCTCGGCACTATCTTCCGCGAGTATGGGGAAGAGAGGAGCTGGAGAGCGGCGGCGCGCGCTGTTATTCAGTCGAGGCGTAAAAAGCCCATTGAGACGACCAAAGAGCTTGCACATATTATCGCGTCTAAATGCAAAAAATCGAAAAAAAAGCTGCACCCCGCAACGCTTGTGTTTCAGGGACTCCGCATCTTTGTCAACAAGGAATTAGAAGCGATCCAGGAGGGGATTAAAAAAGCGATTGACAAAGTGGCATCAGGGGGGCTGATTGGGGCTCTTTCTTTCCATCGGCTAGAAGATCGGATCGTGAAGAATCTTTTTAGGGAGGCTTCAAGGCCGATTAAAAAGCTTGTTGGTATGAAAGAGGAGAGTTTTCTTCCTCTTCTAAAGCTTGTGACAAAATCTCCCATGACACCCTCGCTCAAAGAGAGGCGGGAGAATCCCCGCTCTAGAAGTGCGAAGCTGCGCTTTGCTGAAAAATTGTGAAAAAGAGTAGGGGGAGTCGTGAGACGTCACCTGCTCTTTCGCCTTCTTTTTTGTATCTTGCTTTCTGCCTCGGTCTTGTACGTTTACATTGACAAGCAGAACAAAATCACAGAGTTGAAGATTGAGATCCCCAAGCTTAAAGAGGAGGTGCGTGTGCTTCGGGAGATGAACGCCTCTTTGGCTTTGCAAATTGAAGAGCTCGAAAGCCCCAAACATCTCATTGCCAAAATGGGTCGAAGTCAGTTTAGTCATCTCAGATACCCCTCTCGCATCTTGATTGTCGAAGAGGACGAGTAGCGTGTCTGGAACTTTTAAAGATCTGCGCCGCCTTGTCCCTCTCTCTATCTTTGTCTGCATCCTCTTTTGCTTTATCATTGTCCGATTTTACCAGCTTCAGATTTCAGAAGGGGATAAATGGTTCTCACTAGCCAATCGGCAACATTACTTTACGATTAAAGAACCGTGTAAGAGGGGAAGATTTTTCGCAAATCATGAGCTAAAAAAAAACCACCTTTCGGAAAAACAGTTGCTCGTGTGCGATGTGAGACGGTACCACCTTTTCGCAGATCCCCGCTCTATTTTGCCGGCCTATCGTGAAGAAATTGTCAAAACTTTAGCTCAAAAGCTTTATTTAAGCGAAGAGGGGAAGAAAAACCTCTTTGAGCAGCTTTTAAAAGACTCGCGCAGTCGGAAACTTAAGATGTGGCTAACAGAGGAGAAAAAGATAGAGTTAGAGAGATGGTGGCGCCCGTTTGCTAGCTTAGAAAAAATTCCGCTCAACGCCCTTTACTTTGTCCAAGATTACCGCCGTTTTTACCCTTGTGGGCAGCTACTCGGAAACGTTTTACACACTGTGCGTAGCGAGTGCGATTCCCAAACGCAGCGTGATGTGCCGACAGGCGGATTAGAGATGTCTCTTAATCGTTACTTGTGTGGAAAGGAGGGAAAAAGGTTACAACTTCGCTCACCTCGTCATCCGTTAGAAAGTGGTGTGATTGTGACTCATCCCGAAGATGGGGCTGATATTTACCTCACAATCGAACCGTATATCCAAGCAATTGCAGAAGAGGAGATCGAGCAGGCAGTTACGAGGGTCAAAGCGAAAAGTGGCTGGGTCATGATGGCAGACCCTCACACTGGAGAGATCATTGCGCTAGCACAATATCCTGGTTTTGATCCCACCCGTTACCACGACTATTACAACGACCTGGATCGGATCGAAGCGACCAAGGTGCGCGCTTTTTCCGATTGTTTTGAGCCAGGCTCTACGATGAAACCTATTTCAGCAGCTATTGCACTGCTTGCTAACAAGAAATTAGAAGGGGATCGATCTGACCCCCTCTTTTCTCCAAGTGAGATGATCTCTGTTAGGGATGGGAGGTTTCCAGGACGGAGTAGACCGATCAAAGATGTGTCTAAGCATTCCTATCTCAATATGTATTTGGCTATTCAAAAGTCATCAAATATCTACGTTGCCAAACTTATCGAGCGTGTCGTCTCAACTCTCGGAGAAAGCTGGTATCGGCAGCAGTTAGAAGCTGTTTTTGGATTTGGGAAAAAAACGGGAATCGAGCTCCCTTCAGAAAGTTCGGGCTTTCTTCCGACCATCGGAAAAAAGTACCCATCTGGTAGACTAGAATGGTCAAAACCGACTCCTTACTCCATATCCTTTGGGTACAATCTACTTGCTACAGGGGGACAAATTTTGCGTGCTTATGCAATCATTGCCAATGGAGGGTGGGATGTGCAGCTGAGTTTGGTCAAAAAAATCGTCAAGGGAGAACAAGTGCTTGTCGATCACACCGCTTCTTTGGAGAAAAGAGACCGTTTGATCGACCAGGATATTGTTCAGAGGGTGATCTGTGCATTGAAGTGTGTGACCAAACCTGGAGGGGGGGGAGCACGCGCTGATATCCCTGGTTACACAGAGGCAGGGAAAACGGGAACAACAGAAAAGATTATAAATGGGATCTACTCTAAGCGCCACCACTATGCAAGTTTTGTTGGGTTCGCGCCCGCAAAAGAGCCCCGCTTTGTTCTCTATGTTGCCATCGATGAGCCCGAGTACGGTTATTTGCCTGGTTTGGGAAGGACTTATTTTGGTGGGAGCTCTGCAGGTCCCGTTTTTAGTAAAGTTATGCACCGCACGTTTCAATATTTGGGTATCCCGCCAGATGATCCGTACGGTTATCCAAAAGGGGATCCACGCTTTGACGCAAAAAAGGCAGATTGGATGGATCAAGTTGAGAGTTTGAAGAAGCTATATGGAAAATGGAATCACCGTTGAGAGACTTTTTGAAGGTTTAGATGTTGAAATTTTCGGAAACAAGCAACTTAAAATTAAGGGATTGAGTACTCATTCAAATTTTGTTGTACCTGGCAATCTATTTATTGCTAAGAGGGGAAGAACGTTTGATGCAACAGAGTTTGTCAAAAAAGCCTCTGCATCTGGAGCCGCAGCGATTTTAACCGACTTGCACGATCCTTTTTTGAAAGGGTCTGCTCAAATTATCCACCCAGATCCCGCTCTTATCGAACCAGAAATAGCTAACCGCTTTTTTGGCTTTCCGTCTAAAGAGCTCTTTCTCATCGGAGTGACTGGAACGAACGGGAAAACAACCACCGTCCATCTGATCGCTCACATTCTAGATGGTTGCGGTTTGATGGGGACTGTCGAAATTCGGATGGGTCAAATATGTGTTCCCTCCTATCTCACAACAAATGAGATCGTGATTAGCCAAAAATATCTTCGTGAAATGCGCTTTCATGGAATAGAAAATAGTGTGATGGAGGTAAGCTCTCACGCTTTGGATCAAAATAGGGTGAGGGGGCTCGACTTTAACATGGGAATTTTCACCAACTTTTCCCAAGATCACCTCGATTATCACGGAACCATGAACCATTATCTCGATGCCAAGTCCAAACTCTTTGATCTGCTCGAGACAAAAGAAAAAATTGCCATCTTGAACCGGGATGATCCGAACGCTTTGCATGTCGTGAAAAAATGCAGGGGAAAAGTTGTGACCTTTGGAATTAAAAATCGCGCCGATTACCGAGCGAAAAATCTCATCTTTTCGATGAAAGGAACTCGCTTTACCCTGACTTTCGAGGGGCAAGAAGTTGAGATGAAGACAGGTCTGATCGGTCACTTTAATGTGCTCAATACCTTGGCAGCTGTTGCAGCTTGCCATCAGAGGGGTCTTTCCTTTGAGCAGATCCAAAATCGGATCAAGAGTTTCCCTGGTGTTCCTGGAAGGTGTGAGAGGGTTCCAAACAGCAGGGGAATCAATCTTTTTGTCGACTTTGCCCACACACCCCATGCGCTTGAGCAAGTCCTCACCACCTTGACCTCTTTCAAGAGCAAGCAGATGATCACGGTGTTTGGTTGTGGTGGGGATAGAGACCGACTCAAACGGAGTGAGATGGGAAGTGTGGCCGAGGTTTTTTCCGACCAAGTGATCGTGACATCTGATAACCCGCGTACAGAAGAGCCGCTAGCCATTTGCAAGCAAATTGCGAAGGGGATCAAGTTTGAGAAGGTTTCGATCGAAGTCGATCGTCGCCTTGCGATCCTCAAGGCTATTTCGGTTGCTAAAAGGGGGGATGTGGTTCTCATTGCAGGGCGAGGTAACGAGTCGCATCAGAAAATTCAAAACCGTCTGATCCCTTTTGATGATCGAAAAGTGGCAGATGAAATTTGTAATCATTCTGACTGATTGCTAACATATGGAGCTTTGAAAAGCTAATTCTAAATATGTTTTTACGCCTTATACTTTTTTTGGCTTTCACCCTATCACCCCTCATGACAGCCTACTGCTCCTTAGGGCATAAAGGAACGGATAAAAGTGAGCTCGATTCATCCTCTTCGAAGATCAAAAAGAACAAACGTAGATATCTGATTGCCCTTGATCCAGGGCATGGAGGGTTTGATATGGGAGCGACCTCGAACCAAGTTGAAGAGAAAAAATTAACACTTCACACAGCAGTGCTTGTCAGAAACCATCTCTCACGTATGGGTTACCGGGTGATTTTAACGCGTAGTCGTGACATTTTTCTCCCGCTTGAAGAGAGAACCTCGATTGCGAATCGGACCAAAAGCCACCTTTTAGTTAGCCTTCATTACAACGCGTTCAAAAGCCCCCATGCAACAGGGATCGAAGTCTATTACTACGGAAAAGGTTCCAAATGGAAATGCATAAACTCTAAAAGATTGGCAGAGGCCGTTCTTTCCCGGATGCTTTCTCATACGGGGGCTGCTTCTAGAGGGGTTAAGTGTGGCAACTTTCACATTGTGCGCGAATCAAATATGCCGGCCATCTTAATTGAGGGAGGGTTTATCACCCACCCTTCCGAAAGGGAAAAGCTCAAGAGTGAACGCTACTTAAACCATTTGGCAAGGGGGATTGCCGAAGGGGTGGATGCCTACTTCCGCTAGCTAGAAATCACCTTGTGTGTGCCTCTATCTCGCCTGCGCTACTCTCTGTTTCTCCCGCCTTATCAGTGGATAGTCGGGTGAGATTTTGCCCGCTTGACAAAGAAAGGTGGGCATGTCGATCTTGTATCCTTCAATAAATTTTCTTACCCACTCCTTCTTTTGACTTAAAGTTGGTTCTTCCTCAAATCTGATCGGAACCATCTTGTAATCTTGATGAAGAAGGGCAATGAGTTGAGAGGGAAGAAGGTTTTTCCAGGTTTGCTTGCAATTTGAGTAGGGGGCATTTCTACACGCGCACAATCTCTCTTCGATCGCTGTTTTGCGGTAGATAGACATGTAAGGAGAGGCTTTATCTTTTTCCTTGTCTACTTGGAAGGCGTAGATCCCGTTTTCCACATCGAAAATTCTTCGAGAAGAGGTGTGATCCTTGGTAAGGAAGAGACGATCTAAGTGGACCTTTTCGAGAGCCTCAACGCACAGTTGAAGATCGAGCGTTTGATCGAAGAGATGGTCGTCATCCGCAATCAAGAGATAGAAACTCCCTTCACGCTGGTTTTTGACCGTTTCCCCAAAAAGAGTGACAAAGTCGTTGCCTGGGTAGTCGCAGATCTCCTTAAATTGAACATCTGGAAATTCACTCTTTAAATTCAGATAGGCACGCTCCACTTCTCGGTCGTAACTTTGGTAGAGGACGTAGATTCCGTTGATCCCCTTTACATTTAGACAGAGAGACTCTAGGCAGGCATAGAGTTGCAATGGAGAATC
>JANQSR010000104.1 GCA_028279205.1 Simkania sp. | reverse complement strand
CCCGCATGCGACTATCGAAAAAGGTGCAGTTTCTTAATGGAAAGCAGTTTGTTTTTCCTTTTGTTTTGGGATTGTTTTGTTATAACTGTAATGCTCCCCTGTCGGCACCGGCTCTTCACGGGCAAGCCACTATTCTTCCTCTTTTTGATAAGAGCGTTGATTTCTTCTTCACTCTTTCTAACCATGTAGAGCCTCCTAATTTGGATATTTCGGGCTCAATATACATGGGCATGACATGGCAGAGAAGATGGTTTCATTAGACGCTTACCCTTGAAGAAAAACTTAGGTGCCTCAACACTTCTGATTGCACCCGTATTGAGATGAGAGCGTGACGTAAAATGCGAAATAGGGGTTCAAACAGACTTAAGGTCAGAGTTTCTTGTTTCAGAGAGGAGAATCCCCCCTCCCAAAAAAGCGAAAAGGGCGCCAAACAGGATCGGCATGCCGATCCAAAAGATGGCTAAAAATCCACCAACAAGGGCGGTGATTGCTTCTCCAAAAACCTGAATCGCTACGTTTGCTCCAAGAGCTTGCCCTTGATTTCTCTTTCCAATCACGTTCGAGATCATCAGTGCGGGATAGGTGAGACCGACAGCGACAAGAAACCCCAAAGGGATCAAAGTGAGAAGCCAGGCATGGGGGGATGCGATTGTGAGAAAGAGCAACAGACTCACTCCTGTGCAAAAAAGTCCGATCTTGGCCGTTTTCAAAGCGGTCCAAAAACGGGCGATCATCCCGAAAGAGAAGGGGGCGATCACAATCAAGAGTGCCAGGTAAGCGCTCACTTTTCCGAGCTGAAAAACATTAAAGTGAAATAGGGTTAAAAAATAGGAAGTGAAGAAATTTAAAAAGAAAAAGAGAGCGAGAAAGAAGCAAAGATTTGCGGCAAGAATCCTCTTGAGACGTTTGATCTTTAAACTCTCAAGGAAAGAGGAGAGCACTGCCACCAGACTGATTTTTATGGTCTGATTTCTCGTGCGAGTCTCTTTAAATGCAATCCAAACAGTTAAAAAACCGATCAAAACGAAAAGGGCTCCAAACCAAAAAGGAGTATCATATCTAAACCAGGTCGCTACCTTAGAATCAGCAAGAAAACCCCCAATCAGAGGGCCAAAGAAAAAAGCGCTGCTGCTCAAAGAGACCATCCAACCAAAGTTTTTGACCTTACTCTCTTCATTTTCGCTGATATCTGCGATAGCCGCATACGCAATTGTGATGTTTCCCTCTAAAAGGCCCACCCAAAATCGACTAAAAAAGAGCAAAGGGGGGTAAGCATAGATAATCGACAAAGCGGATCCGATGTACCCAGGAATAATTGAGAGTAAAGAGAGGAGAAGGATCGGCTTTCTGCCATACTTATCTGAAAGTTTTCCCATAATGGGCGCACCGATGAACTGCCCTAAAGGATAGGCTGAGAATAAAAGCCCGATGAGGATCCTACGCATGTTTGTGCTCACTTCTAGAGGCAAAAAGCTACGCTCAAGATCGAGAAAAAGGGGAGGAAAAATGGGAAGAGCTAGGGAGAACCCAAGATAGCCTAAAAAAAGGACGATTAAAACGGGAAGAAGCTTTTTCATAACTTCCAAAATTGTAACAAAAAAGCAAAAACTCTGCATGAGCCTCAACAACTTTTGATTACGTAGTAGGTTTAGAGTTTCTCATTTCAAAGATGAGAACCACCCCTCCCAAAAAAGCGAAAAGGGCGCCAAACAGGATCGGCATGCCGATCCAAAAAACGGCTAAAAACCCACCGAAAAGGGCGGTGACTCCTTCCCCAAAAACCTGAATCGCCACGTTTGCTCCAAGAGCTTGTCCCTGGTTTCTTTTGTCAGTCATACTCGAGATCATGAATGCGGAATAGGTAAAACCGACAGCACTAAAAAACCCTACGGGGATCAAAGTGGCAAGCCAAGCGTGAGAGGATGTAAAGAGGAGAAAAACCAGCAAACTCAGTCCTAAGCAAAAAAGTCCGATCTTGGCTGTTTTGACACCGCTCCAAAAACGGGCGATTATCCCGAAAGAAAAGGGAGCGATCACAATCGAAAACTCTACGTAAGCGCTCACCATTCCAAGCTGAAACTCGTTAAACTGGAATAGGGTCAAAAAATAGGAAGTGAAGAAGTTAAGAAAAAAAAAGCAGGCGAGAAAAAAGCAGAGGTTGGCAACAAAAATTCTCTTGAGACGTTTGATCTTTAAACTCTCAGAGAAAGAGGCAAATAGTCCAATTAAACCGATTTTCACATTAGGATCTCTCCTGTGGGTCTCTTTGAATGCGAGCCAAACAGTGAGAAAGCCGATCAAAATCAAGAGGGCTGCAAACCAAAAAGGGGTATCATATCTGAACCAGGTCGCCAGTTTAGAATCGGCTAGGAAACCTCCAATCAGAGGCCCAAATAAAAACCCACTGCTGCTCAAAGAGACGACCCAACCAAAGTTTTCGACCTTGCGCTTTTCATCTTCGCTGATATCTGTAATAGCCGCATACGCAATCGTGATATTCCCCTCTAAAAGACCCACACAAAATCGACTAAAGAAAAGCAAAGGGGGTAAGCCATAGATAATCGACAAAGCAGACCCGACATATCCAGGGATAATCGAGAGCAAGGAGACAAGAAGGATCGGCTTTCTGCCATACTTGTCTGAAAGTTTTCCCATAATGGGCGCGCCAATGAATTGCCCTAAAGGGTAGGCTGAAAATAGAAGCCCGAGGAGGACTCTACGGACGCTTATTCCCATCTCTGGAGGCAAGAAGCTATCTTTAAGATCGAGAAAAAGGGGAGGGAAGATAGGAAGGGCGAGTGAAAACCCAAAATATCCCAAAAAAAGAACGGTTAAAACGGGGAGAAGCTTTTTCATACCTCTTGCCCTCTTTAAAACTGGTGAGGACAGCCGATCAAATGGTCATTCACCTTTTTCCTTTCTCATTCATCTTGAGATTATCTTTTCTTGATGCGACCCTTTTATTTGTCGGTTTTGAGCCTTGTTTCCCAAAAGAGCGATTGTTTCTTGATTTCAAACCTTTCTTCACGGAGAGCTTATTTATTGGTTTGGAGCCTTGCTTTCGAACGGAGGGCTCTAAGCCAGGAACTGTCGCAACCTCGATAGGCTGCCCCGTAAACTGCTTGATCTTTTTCATCGCTTTCCGATCCCGATTTCCGACGAAAGAGCACGCAAACCCCTCTTTTCCCGCTCGCCCCGTTCTTCCAATCCGGTGCACGTAGTCACAGACATTGAAAGGAAGATCGTAGTTAATGACATGCGTAATCGAATGAATATCAATTCCCCTGGCAGCAATATCTGTTGCCACCAAAATTTGAATATCCCCTCTCCGCATCCTCGAAAGGATTTTTGAGCGCCTGTGTTGGCTGATATTTCCATGCAAAGCACCAACCAGATGCCGCTTATCATGCAGATCTTTGGCCAGCCGATCTGCACTCTTCTTTGTCGACGTAAATATAATCGTATCTCCCCTCTCCTTTTGCTTGAGAAGGTGATCCAATAGACGATCTTTGTGGTTTAGATTATCGACAAAGTGGAGGCTCTGTTTGATTTTTCCCGACTGCTCTAAGCGAGGCTCTAGTTTGATCTCTATAGGGTCTTTGAGCAACCGCTTTGAAAAATCGATCACCTCTTGTTGCAATGTTGCCGAAAAGAGGAGCGTCTGTCTTGCATTTGGAGTGGCTCGAGCAATTTTTTCAACTGGCTCCAAGAACCCTTTGTCGAGCATCCGATCCGCCTCATCTAAAATGAGCATCTCTACACTAGAAAAACCGATTTTTTTCTGGTCAACAAAGTCTATCAAACGGCCAGGCGTTGCAATCAAAATATCATAAGGGCGAGAAAGTTCCCGGATTTGGGATCTGTAGGGCACTCCCCCATAGATACAGACCGACTTGATATGTGGCACCGTTTTTCCATACTTTTGAGCTTGGTATTTGATCTGCATGGCAAGCTCTCTTGTGGGAACCAAGATCAAAATACGCGCACCAAATCTCTTCTTGTGATTTGGGCTAGTCACCAAGTGGTTGAAGGCTGGCAGTAAGAAAGCGGCTGTCTTTCCCGTTCCAGTGTGCGAGCACGCTTGCACATCAACCCCCTTGATAATTTGTGGGATTGTCTCTTTCTGTATTTCTGTTGGGCTTGAATAACCGACTTTATTCACAGCTTTGAGGATTTTCGGGTGTAAAGATAGATTATTAAATTCCATTTGCTTATTTTTCTCTTAAATTTTATTACGGGTTTTCCAAAAATCAAAGATTATTTTTGGCGGTATACAATTCGGGCTTTTGTCAGATCGTAGGGTGACATCTCAACTTTGACAGTATCCCCCACAAAAACTCGAATATTACGCATACGCATCTTTCCACAGAGGTGAGCAAGCACAATCATTCCATTTTCGAGAGTCACACGAAAAGTCATGTTAGGTAATAATTCTTCTACTTTCCCATCGAGTTTGAGAGTATCTTCTTTGGCCATATTCTCCTTGAGTAATTGAGTTAAAGATAAAGTCTTAGCCTGATTTAAGTCAAAAGAGGAAACAAACTTTGGATAATCTAGATAAAATTTTAAATTAAAAATTTCCACCAAAAACTTTGATTAAAACTCGACAACAAGAGAAATAAAACCTTCGGGTTTTATTAAAAAACAGAGTTTAGTTTCTTTTTTCTTATAAAAATGTTAAAATAAGAGTAAATTAAAAAAAATTCATCTACTAATTTATGAGCGCTATACCTAACGTCAATCGAACAGAGATTAATCAAGAAATTCTAAACCATTATGTGTCGGTTCATCCTTCACAAGACGCAAAATCTTACAAAAACGCCGCTTTAAAGGCAACCATCAAAGCAAAACTCATCTTTCTTTCTCTGTCTATAGCTAATCTGGTGGCTCTTGTCTTAACAGCTATTTATTTTCCAGCGGTCGCTCCCGCTAACCTGTTTTTCCATGGGTATTTTTCCAAATGGAGTTATGAAAAAGTTTATCTCTCCTACCAAAAAGAACATGAGAAATATTCCGAACTATCTAAACACTATTTTGAGATAGCTAAAAAAGTGGATGAATATGCAACAAAAAAATTGAAAGAAGCAGATTTTGCTGAAAAACTGCAAAAATTTGGCTTTGATTCCTTCCAGGTTGAGTCTCTCTCTCGTGATTTAGAGAGGAGCAAAGAGGAAAAAACCTCACCCCTTCTCTATCCTATCGCTAAGTTCGAATATTGGTCTGATCTCGCCCATGAAATAGGAGGGCAAATAGAGGATTTAGAAAAGCAGATTCAAGATATGAAAAATGAAATTCGAGCTTATTACCCCAGCGACGCTAAACAAAGAGAGCTCAGGATCGACCTGCTTAATTTAAGCGAGAAAAAGCACAGGATAGAAGAGGAAGTATACCTTTCCTGTAAGGTGGCAGCAGCCTATAACCTCTATATCATCGAGAAAAGCACTGAAGGGGAAGAAGGGGCAACCCCTTTTGAAACTTTTGGCCAGCGATCCCACTACAACTGCTACGAATCTGCAATTTGGCAAGAGGGGGGGGAGCCCTCTTATTACTTCTCTGATGAGGATGGAAAGCGACGCCAACCTCTTTCTAAGAAAGAGCTGATGAGTCTCTCTATTCAAGAGCTTGCTAAGGGAATTTTTAACGTTCGCACTCTCCTCAAGGTTGCTTAATTCAATCCCTTTTGTTTAGAATTACTCTCATTATGGAATGGGCTAGTTGTTTGGAAAATCAAAACAGACTCCGCTCCCTATTTTGCACATTGCGCACGGTAGAGGAGCGGTATTCAAAATTGATTGAATTCGGGCGATCTCTTAAAGATTATCCAAAAGAGTTCCTAAACGAAGAACATCTCGTCAAAGGGTGTCAAAGCTCGCTCTATTTGAGAAGTAGGGTAGAGGGAAAGAAAATGCATTTTTTAGCTCAATCTGACGCGTTGATCTCGGCTGGACTTGCATCACTTCTGATTGCGATCTATGAGGGAGAGTCTCCCGAGACAGTGATCAAATGCCCTCCCACCGTTTTAAAAGAGCTAAATTTTGCAAGCTATCTTTCACCAGGGCGTGCAAACGGGCTCAGCAGTCTCTACTTGCACATGCAGCAAGATGCAATCAAAGCGATGCAGACGATTTAATGGTAAAGAGATTGGATCAGAGCGGAAGCAGCCCTTACTCTCAGTGCGTAGTGGGGCTCTTTGAGCAGATTAAAAAGAAAAGGAACCGACTTTTGGTTTCCAATGTGGCCAATCGCTTCTAGAATATTCATCTTCGTCTCCCGATCCACCGAAGGGTAGGCCTGCTCTAACACCTCTATTGCCTCTAAATCTTTACAAAAAAGAGCCAAAGCAAGGGCTGCTCGAACGCTCACCTTCTGATCTTCCTCCTTTAGAAGCTGACGGAGAATACTCAAAGCTTCCTCCCCACCCTCTCGAATAAAACTCATTAAGGCGGCATAGCTGACACCAAAAACCTCATGCTTGAGGAAGGTTTTAATCGCCTCTTTGCCCTTTGGATAGTCTAAAATAGCCAAAAAGTTCAAAACATCCAAGCGTGCTAGTTGATCGATAAGGGTTGGGTATTGAGGAATTTGTGGAATGTGATGAGCCATTGATGGAGAAATCACTCGAAAAAGAGCCTCCTCTTTCCACATCACTCTCCCTTTTTGAGTCATCAAAAATTGGTAAAGTGTTGAGGCGGCTATGTCACGCTCAGCTTGTTGATGCATGAGCCCCAAAGCTACATTCACTTTGACAAAAGGATCGCTCGAGGTTTGTATCACCTCTCGTGCGAGAAGGGAGGCTCTTTCTGCGGCTCCATTCCCAATGGCAAAAGCCGCCAAATTACGGAAATGACAACCAGGTTTATCTACCCATTTTTTCAACGCTTTGAGTGCTTTTTCTTCGGCAAAACTCAGAGAGATCCAAGAGGCCATGATCGACAAAGCAGGGTAAGGATCCTCGATCATCCCCTTAATCTTTAAAAGGGAGCGACTCGACATGTTTTTTAATCCAAGTAGGTACAAGGAAGTTAGAGAGGCAACACGCACACTCGGCACGGGATCTTCTAAAAGGAGAAAAAGGGTAGGAATCTGGTCTAAAAGGTCAAGGCGAGCAATCAGCTGGCAAGCAAGATAACGCAGGTCAGAGCGCTTGCTTTGGACAAGCTCTAGAAGCTCTTCAGGAGCGATTCTTTCATAAAGATCGACAAGAGCCTTTGCAGCGCGCGCTTTTTCTTGAGCGCAACTGTAGGGGTTTTTCAATATTCTTTTTAAGGAATCTTTCATCTCATAAACGCGCATGAGACCAAGTGCTTTGATCACCTCCAAACGGACATAAAGCACTTTTTCCGACTCAAAAAGGCGTTTAACTTGGTCAATCAAAACCTCATCTTGATAGTAGGAGGCGAGGCCAACCGCTGTTGCACGCAGAAAAGCATCAGATGAGCACATATAATTTTTGAGCATCTGGACAGAGCGAACATCCTGCGTGTAAAAAGCTCCTAAGAGGGTGGCGATACTCATATCGAATTGATGCGAATCTTCAAAGGGGTGTAAAACCCCCCAAGCTAGTCCCTCTAAAATATCCGGAGCGACCTCTTTCTCCCCCCAACCCTCCCATCTTAAAATCGCTTCCGCCTCTCTCCCCCCTTCGGCGAGCGCACAAACATAGGCTCTTTTAAGTGAATCTGATTTCGGGTAGACAAGTAACCCCTCTTTGCACTCTTCAAGGGCACTCTGATAGTCACGCATCAACAGGTGAGAGTGGATTCTTCTCAGCTTGCCTTCTGGATTTAAAAATTGGGGTGACCCAAACAAGGAGGAGAAGGAGAACACACAGAGAGTCAAAGAGAGGGCAAAAAAACCAATGGCGGTTCTTGATCGCACGAAGCCAAGCTCCTTACTTTAAGCCATAGACCCTAACTTCTTGCCACCAATTAAATGAAAATGCAAATGAAAAATCGACTGACCTGCCTCCTTTCCGTTATTTGTCAAAAATCGGTAGTTATCCCCAATTCCCATCTCTTTTGCTATTCTTTGGGCAACTGAGACAATTTCGGTAACGATCGACAACTCTTTCTCGGGAATTTCTTGTAAACTCTTGTACTTTTTTTTAGGGATAATGAGAATATGGACAGGCGCTACTGGATAGAGGTCTTTAATTGCCAAGACTAGGCTATTCTCATAGAGCTTCACAGAGGGAATTTCTCCACTGATAATCTTTCCAAAAATCGTACTCATTGCTTTTCCTTTTGTAAAATCATCTCAAGTGCTTTAAGCGCATCCTCTCGCGTGTGCCAAATGGAGATGAACCGCCCTTTATGGCAAAACACAGCACCTGGAATACCAGTCACACATTTGAGCCGATCTTGACTGAGCCCTGCCCATTCTTTGGGCAAGGGAACTCTCACCTGCATTTTTTCATCATAAGAGGGAGGGATTCCTCTTAGCTTCCATTGACCGCCCGAGGGCATGATCAAGAAAAGGGCAGGGTGATTTTCGCCGCCCAGGTCGAAAAAGGACTCCATCCAAGGCATAGAAAAAGAAAAGGTCATCACCTCCCCTCTTTTTTTCATCTCCTCTTCCACAACTTTCCTGCACTCTTGAATATAGTGAAATCTCTCAAGCAATCTTTTGAGATGCTCATAGGTAAACTCTAGAGCTTTAAAAAAAGCTTCATCCATGACCTTCTCATCAACATCGTGTCGAACTGGCACAAAATTGGCGATCACCCCAGAAAAGCTGCAGTGTCCTGGTATACTCTCCTCCCTTCCATTATCTATAGCATCGATTCCCACAATGAGAGAGCGATTGAAATAGTCGAATAACACCTTCTCAATGATCCCTTCATCTTTGAGGTATTTAAGAATCATGCCAGCACTACTCAAATCCCCTTTGTACTCTTTCTGGTGATGATCGAAACGGCGAATTTCTGGCTTATAAACCCCTCCAACGTCGCAAAGATAGTCGCAGTGAGACAATTTTTTGAAGTCACGAGAACGGATAATCAGACCAAAATCGATCTGATTAAATAAAAGGAGAAGAGCGCAAGCCGTGACCTCATCGGCGTGAAAACTTCCATTGTGTGTACCAAAGCTCTTTTTTTGAATCTCTGGTTTCATTGATCTAACCTCCCGAGCGTTGCCGAAATTTTACCCCCCTTTAAGTTTAAGTCTTTGTTGCAGCCCGCCCTTTTTGTCTCATACTAACGTGAACACAAGGTTAAAGCTATCCCATTTTAATCGCTCCAACCCAAACAATTCAGTTCCTGCGGACTAAATGAAACTCTTTACCAACCCTTTAGTCTAACTTTTTTTTCCAAGTGGGCATTTTACCACAGATTAGTTCTTAACCTCAAAGAAAATGGTCTATCTACAGCTTAAACTTGGCAAAACTTTACACTGAAGGTAATATCCTTGATCTTTGGCAACATCTCTGTTAGCATAATTTTTTTATTTGTAATAAGGAGTTCTCAAAGATGCCCCTCATACGTTCCGTAGCCACCAATTCTCACGGTTACAACAGCCTCAGAGCAGAGGATAGACAGCCAGGAAGCGTTCCATCTCTACAAAGTGAAATGTTTTATATAGGGGAAGAAGATCAGCCTCTAAATTTTTGTGACGAGCTCCAAACGGAGTTTAGCGAGCTCAAAGAAGATCTAAAAAAGCGTATGCAGAGCTAAAAGCGGAGGATGTTAAGCAACAAGCAAGCATTGCAGAGCTTAAAGGCATAGACTGCTGAACTAATTGATGAGATTATTGTCCAAGACCACCGATCATCGATAGGATCTATACCCATTAAACCTTGGATTACAGACTCGCGATGGTCACCCATCCCTCTTCGAAACATCCCGATCTAGTCACTCCTGACGGGAAAATAGTCACCCTTCAAAGGGGTTTTCAAAAACCTCTAACTTCTACTCTTTTGATTGAAAAGATCTCTCCGTGCTTTCTCGGTTTTTCCCTTTCTCAAAACGAAATTTTTTTTAATTTAAAGAGCACATTCGCTCAGTTGGGCGTTCAAACTGAGACAAAAAAGATCAACCTATCTCCTGTTTTTCATACAGCTGAAATTGAACTTGAATTTTTAGCCTTAAGTCCAACTGGCACCATGCTTTTAGAATGTCTTGAAATAGGAACATTCGTTGGGAAGCTATTTGCAGCAGCTCAAAGTAGGCGTGTACGCGAGCCTTACGACATCTACAAAATGTTTGGCAAAAAAAATAGGCAGGGAGAACCACTCTTATCCCTCGGGAAGAAAGGTGATTATTCCGATTTAAAGCTTGAAAGATGGGAAGAGAGTCTCATTGCACACCTTCCTCTAGAACCTGGAAACCTTTATTACGATCGATCGATCGAATTGATGATTCCAACAATTGCAAAAGCCTTGAAAAGGCCCTGCGCTAAAATCCGAAAGTTTCTCAACCTAATGCAGATTTATAATCGGAGCGGAGTGCGCAAAGTCAGAGAGGGAGAACTATTGCTCGTCAAGACAGCTCCCCTCCACATACAGACAGTTTTTGCGCGCGTTGCAGCAGAGCTTCTCCCCAAAGGTTTCAAACACACAGCGGCATCAGTTTTGCAACCTGATACATGCGCTTCTGGAGATATCTATGAATTTTATGGGACGAGTGATGAGACCATCGATCGTGTGCCCCTTGAGTTTTATACCCTCTCTTCTTAGGAGGCTCCATCTTAGTAGTTAGACATGCAACCAAAAAAAAATATTTTGAGATACCCGATTCTTTCTTCTTTTTGACAGATAGAGACTCTTCTACCATTGAAAACAACGTTTCACCCTCTTCGTTACAAAAGAAGAAGCTAGAGAGGGGGAATTCATCTAAGTCTCGACCACTTTCTCTCATGTGACTGACATAAGGCTTTACTAAGTCATAGATGTCGGTCG
>JANQSR010000095.1 GCA_028279205.1 Simkania sp. | reverse complement strand
TCCTCGATCCGTTTAGCCTCATCGGCAAGTCTTCCAAAATCAGCAGCGAAAATGGAAGGCTCTATATGAATAATTTCGTCTTTAGACATATCCTCAAAGTGTAAAAAAGTGCAAGTCCTTTAATAGCGGCAAGAGAGGCCGTTTTATGGAGACATTTAAGTCACAGACCTCGGATGTTAACTTCGACAGAACCCCCTTAAGAATTTACAACCAAAGTAAGGTAGACATCCTACAAATAAACTAATTTTTAAAAAAGAGAAAAAGAAGAAAAAAGACTCTTATGCCTCATAGACGGGCTTCCGATTTTTTAGAGGGCGACGATCTTCGATCATTGTTCCACAAGATGCCCGCCTTTCTTCCTCTTTGAAGCTGAGTATGTGCAGCGGCAGATGGTTCCTTGAAGCGAGCAGAATAGCCCTTGGATGGAGCGGAGCGTTCCCTTTCTCAGCCAAAGAGAGCGCTTTCTCAAAAGATAATGAGGAGAAGAGGGTCGGTTGTTTGAGGGTCGGTTCTTTCAACTTTTTGGGGTCGGATGAATAAAACCCTTTAACATCTTTGTAAAACTCAACTTTTTCCACCCCAAAGGCACTCCCCAAGGCAACAGCTGTGGTGTCAGATCCCCCACGCCCGAGGGTGGTGATCTCCTTATTGAGACTCACCCCTTGAAAGCCAGCAACGATAACCACTTTTCCTTCACTCAAATGCTGCTTTAAACGGACAGGACGCACATTCACTATGCGCGCATCCAGATGATCCTCTGATGTCAAAATCCCCGATTGGCTGCCCGTCAGACTGACCGCATCCACTTTTTTGTCAACAAGCGCCATCGCCAGAAGGGACATGCTGATCCGCTCTCCCACAGAGATGAGCATATCTTGCTCCCTCTTTAAAGGGACAGGAGAGACCTGGTTGGCGAGTTTGATGAGCTCATCCGTCATCGATCCCATTGCACTCACAACAACAATCAGATGGTCATAAGACTCAAATCTTTCCTTAACACATTCCGCAACCTTGCAAAAGTGCTCAGGAGTCGCCAAAGCATCCCCCCCAAATTTCATAACGAGGGTGCGACGACTATTTAAGACATTTTTTTGCCCTGCAAACCCCATGTATCCTCGAACTCAAGTCCAAGAGAATGCATAAAAGTTGCTTTATTAGCATCAATTTGCTACGATTTTTGAATCGATGGCTGCTTGTCTATTTATAATAGCTTTAGGCTCATGCTTTAAACCATCGCAACTTAACTTAAAGATCCCTTTCCTCCCCTTTTAAATTTAATTTTAGGGAGAAAAGCCGAAATTATAAACCCTTGGAGAAACCCTAAACCATGACCAAAGAAGAAGAACTAGACTACAACTGGGACGAAAATAAATTTATTGACGATGTCGATTATGAAGAGAATGATGCGAAAATTTTTGAATCCCTCTTAAGACAAAAAGAGAGCGGAGCGGGCGAAGGTTCTGTCGCTTCAATGGCCGTTGGTCAAATTCTCAAGGGAACGATTGTCGAACTGACCCCCGACTTTGTCGTCGTTGATGTCGGACTTAAATCTGAAGGTCTCATCTCCATCAATGAATTCGATGAACCTGAAGAGCTCGTCCTTGGAAATGAGGTCGAAGTCTACTTGGATAGAGCGGAAGGTGATGACGGACAGATTGTGCTCTCTAGAGAAAGAGCGCGCCGTCAGCGGCAGTGGGAATATATTCTAGAGCACTGTCAGGAAGGCTCCGTTGTGAATGGAAAGGTCATTCGGAAGGTCAAAGGCGGTCTGATGGTCGACATCGGAATGGAAGCCTTCCTTCCTGGATCCCAAATCGATAACAAGCGGATCCAGAACATGGACAAGTATCTCGGCCAAAAGTTTGATTTTAAAATCCTAAAAATCAACATCGAACGCAAAAATGTTGTGATTTCCCGTCGCGCAATCATCGAAGAGGAGAGAAGCTCGAAGAAAAGCGAGCTGCTTGAAGAGATTCGGGAAGGGGAGCTGCGCAAAGGGGTCGTTAAAAATATCACTGACTTCGGTGTGTTTGTCGACCTTGATGGGATCGATGGGCTGCTGCATATCACCGATATGACCTGGGAGAGGATCAAACACCCTTCCGAAATGGTTGAGCTCAAAGATGAGCTCGAAGTGGTCATCCTTCGCATTGACAAAGAGAAAGGGCGCATTGCTTTGGGACTCAAACAAAAAGAGGAAAACCCCTGGGAAGAGATCGAAAAGAAATACCCTCCAGGCTCCATCGTAAAGGGGAAGATTGTCAATCTAGTCCCCTATGGGGCCTTTATCGAAATACAGAAAGGGATTGAGGGGTTAATCCATATCTCTGAGATGTCTTGGACGAAAAATGTGACAGACCCCATCGAAGTTGTGAACAAAGGGGATGAGATAGAAGCGGTCGTCCTTTCTGTCCAAAAAGAGGAGGGGAAAATCTCTCTAGGCATCAAGCAGATAGAAAAAAACCCCTGGGAAGATGTCGAAAAGAAATATCCCGTAGGTCATACCGTCTGCGCTGAAATACGCAACCTCACAAACTATGGGGCTTTTGTTGAACTTGAGCCAACCATCGACGGTCTGATCCATATTTCAGATTTGAGTTGGGTCAAGAAAATCTCCCATCCATCAGAGATTCTAAAAAAAGGGGAAAAAGTAGAGGCGATCATTCTTTCTGTAGACAAAGAGAGTAAAAAGATCACACTCGGCATCAAACAGCTGACTCAAAATCCGTGGGAATCGATTGAGAAGATTTTTCCAATCGGAGCCGTTGTCAAGGGAAGTGTCACAAAGCTCACCGCTTTTGGTGCTTTCATCCAACTTGAAAATGGAGTTGAAGGACTTGTTCATGTGACAGAGCTCTCAGATCAGGCTTTTGGTAGAGTGGAAGAGATCGTGAAGATCGGTGACCAAGTGACAGCTAAAATCGTCAAGCTCGATCCTGAACACAAAAAGATCTCTCTTTCCATCAAAGAGTTCTTCATAGAGAAAAATCAAAAAGATCGGGATGACATCGTGGTTGGAACTTCGAAAACTTCCGACAAGAAGAAAAAGCGGGAAAAAGAGGAAGAAGAGGAAGAAGAAAAAGAAGAAAAAGAAAAAGAAAAAGAAAAAAGAGAATAAGTAAAACGCATAGAGGCGTATAGGAATGAATAAAGATTTAGTCGCCATTTTTGAGTACCTCGAAAGGGAAAAAGGGATCAAGCGGGAGCTCATCATCGAGGCCATTGAAGAGTCTCTTCAGGTGGCTGCGAGAAAAAGTGTCAAAGGGTCTGCGACAGTTTTTGTCGAAGTTGATCCTCGAAGTGGAGAGATCCAGGTCTTTGCGGAGAAAGAGGTTGTTGAAAAAGTCACTTATCCCGATGAAGAGATTCTCTTAGAAGAGGCACGTGAGATCGACCCAGAGTGTGAAATTGACCAGTTGATCCGGGTTGTTGTGACCCCTTCAGACTTTGGACGCATCGCCGCTCAGAAAGCAAGGCAGATTATCTCTCAAAAATTGCGCAGTGCTGAGCGCAACATCATCTACGAAGAGTACCGTCACCGGGTTGGTGAAATTGTCTCTGGCACTGTTAAAAGGGTCATCAAAAGGGCGACCCTAGTTGTCGATCTGGGAAAAGTGGAGGCAATCCTTCCCGAACGTTTTTATCCAAAAACAGAAAAATATCATATCGGTGATCGTATCCAAGCCCTTATTTGGGAGGTAAAGGATACAGATTTGGGGGGCGCCGAAGTCATTCTGTCACGCAGTCACCCAGAGATGGTCAAACAGCTTTTCGTTCAGGAGGTTCCCGAACTTTATGAGGAGACGATTGAAATCAAAAAAATTGTGCGTGAAGCTGGCTATCGCACAAAAATTGCCGTCTCTTCAAACGATCCAAAAGTGGATGCCCTGGGTGCTTGCGTTGGTGTGCGTGGAACACGTGTAAAACATGTGATTAGTGAGCTCAACAATGAAAAAATCGACATCGTCACTCATGCAGAGGATCCTGTAGAGTTACTCCGAAGGATTGCGCACCCTATCGAATTTAAAAAGCTCCGGTTTGATGCGGAAAAAAATACCCTCTTTGCTGTTGTCGAAGATGAGGATTACCCCATTATCATTGGAAAAAGAGGGATGAATACGCGCCTTAACTCCGAACTGGTCGAAGCCGAGATTGAGGTGAAAAAAGCGAGTGATTACCAGGCCGCACTCATCTTTGAAAAGAAACAACTCTCCATGGAAGAGGATCGGGATCTCGATTTTGATCTCGAACAGATCCCAGGCTTAAATCAATTTGTCATTGATGGTCTAAAAGAGGCAGGGTTCGACACTCCGCGTAAAATCGTTCACGCCCCCACCGAAGAGATCACAAAAAAGACGGGCATAAGTGCTGAGATGGCTCAAGATATCATAGAAAAAATTCAACAAACAAGGATCTAAATATTGACTAAAAACCTCAAGCTTAAAGTCAAAAATACGCAGCTTGCAGAGGCTTTGAAAAGGAGTAAACTCAAAAATAAGGAAAAGCCCCCCTTAACAG
>JANQSR010000053.1 GCA_028279205.1 Simkania sp. | reverse complement strand
TCCTTCAGAGCTTAAACAGGGGGAGATGCTCGAAGAGGCGATCCGATCAACCCTCCCCTCTCTTGCCAAGCTCTCTGCTCAAATGCAAGCGCAAGGGCTTTTAAGCGAGCTTTCGAAAAGTAAAATTTTTTCAGATCAAAAAAGTTCTCAAGCGGTCTTGAGCGTCCAACGGATCACTTGAAAAACCTAGCCTATAGTCCACTCTTTGAGGGTTCTAGCCCTTTTTATGCTACCCTAAAAATATCGATACTGTTTTAATAACTTTTTAATCTATTTTTTTTTTGAAGGGAAAAATTTGCATCTTTGGGATTTTTCTTTATTTTCAGGGGTTGCCGAGGGGAAAAAGGGGGCTTTGATGCCAATGTTGAACGTGTAAGTAGACGGAGATGGATTCAAAGATCGACCGCTCGCCTGGATTAAAAAAGGCGCGATTAGGAAAGCTTCGGGGGAGCTTGCTTTGGATAAGATTCAAAGCTGTCGCTATTTCGCTTATTTTTATAACTTCTCTCTCTCCTCTTTTTGCTGCCGATCAGGACAAAAAAGAAAGAGCCGATACGCCATTTTCTCTCTTTTCCGAGCAAGAGGGGCCTGAAGAGGGGCCTGGTTTTACCATCAATTTTACCAACGTTTCGATTCTAGAGTACATCAAGTTTATCAGCAAAATAGCCAACCTGAACTTTGTCTACGACGAAAGGGAGCTCAACTTTACTATAAATGTCTTGTCAGAAGAGCCCACCTCTCTTGTTCACGTGATGTCCGCTCTTGTGCAGGTGCTCAAAATCAATGGGTTTGGCCTGATCGAACAGGGCAACAACCTGATCATCACAAAGTCGGGAAAGGTGAGTCAGATTGCTCCAGTGGTCTCTCAAGAGTTCCCGCTAAAAAAAGGGCACATTCCCCCCATCATGACGCGGGTTTTCAAGATCAAAAATGCCAACCCCTCACACGTAGAAAAGATTCTCGAACCTCTGCTTTCGGCCGATGCAATTTTAGAGGTGGTGGCAGACTCAAGACAGATCATTATCACAGACATCACTCAAAATATTAAAGAGGTTGAAAGACTGCTCTTGAGTATCGATAGGGCAACAAGCGCTCTGAGTATCGACTCTTACGAAGCGCAGCACCACTTGCCCAAAGAGCTGATCGACCTTGCCAATCAGATCATCACGCCGATCTCGGAGGGCAATCCCGTTATCTTTGTGCCTCAGATACGAACGAATACCATCTTTATCGTTTCAACGCCCCACTTGGTTGAAAAATCTCTCATGATCTTCGAAGATTTAGACACCCCCCACGCTTCTTTGAGAAAAATGAGAGGCCCCCTCACCGAAGAGAACATCTTGATCTATCACCCTGTCAACACACCCGCCGATCTGTTGCAATCTTCAATCAAACAGTTGATGAGCCATCTCTCCAAAATGGGAGCCCCTTCAGAAAACCTCTTAGAAACGCTCGCCAACATGCGGTATGTGAGAGAGAGTCATGCCCTCTTGTTCACAGGGGAGTCTTCCACTCTAAAACAGGTGAGAAATCTGTTAGCTCAGCTCGATACCCCCTCCCCTTCAGGAAAACTTGAATTTTCTACCCAAGAGTTTTACTTGTACCAAGTCAAACAGGGAAGCGAAGAGGCGCTCATGCGCGCTTTAAAAACGCTCACAAGCTATCTAAAAAAGTCACCCCACCCAGATCAGGATCTGATCAGAACCCTTGAATCGATGAAATGGATGCAAGAGAGCTACTCCCTGATCTTCATGGGGGATGCACGCTCTTTTGAGCGTCTAAAAGAGATCCTGACAACGCTTGGTCAATCGACCGATCAACTCAGAGGAGCTTCTGGTCAGTTGGAATACTTCATCTACAAACTGCAGAATGCTCCTGGCTCGCTCGTCATACTAGAGCTCAATCGGACAGCGCAAAGCTTGAAGGCGCATGACGCAGACGAGGCGGCGTTGCTCAGTGCGATCGCAAACATCTCTTGGAACAAAGTGAGCAACTCCCTCGTCATCACAGGAACTCCTGAGGCGATTGAAAAACTCAAGTTGATGATTGCCAAGTATGACATTCAACCCCTCAAAGAGTCTCAAAACTCACAGTTTTACGTCTACCGTCCGAAGAGCGTGAGCACTGTCGACTACTTGGCGGCCATTCAAGCCTCTTCCAAAACGCTCGAAAAGGGAGGATTGACCGATTTTCCCCTCATTCAAACATTGCAAAAAGCGCAAATGACCCCCGATGGATCTGCCGTCATGTTCACTGGAACAGCAGAGGTTATTAAAAAAGTTCAAGAGCTCGCGCCCACATTCGATGCATCTGCTAAAGGGCAAGCAACCCACCTTTTCGTCTACAAACCTTTATCGATGAATCCGTCCCAGTTTCAAAAAAGTATGGTTCAAACAGGAGTCGATTTGGAAAAATCGGGGCTTAAGAACCCCTCTTTGATCGATGCATTCAAGTCGGCCACACTCTCTTCAGACGGTGCTTCCGTCCTATTTACGGGAACTTTGGAAGCGATCGGAAAATTAGAGGCAATGGTTCCTAAAATCGATAGAAAAGATGAGGAGCAAAAGACGCACAAGGTTTTCCTATTCACTCCAAAACACCATTCGGCAGTGAGCATCATCAAGGATGCCAATCAAACGGCAAAGGAGCTCTCTTTATCACCCAAACCGAATCGGGCTCTTATTGAAGCTTTGAAGACGGGAACTGCTGTTGGCAACAGTCAATCGGTGATGTTCACGGGAACCCCTGAGGCGATCAGTCGGATCAAAGAGATCGTTCCCACTTTTGATTATGAAATATCTAAAGCGAGCAATTTCTACCTCTATAAACCGGTCTCGGTTTCGGCAAAAACGTTGCAAGAACACTCGATCGAAGCTGCAACAAAGCTTGAAGAATCAGGTTTGAATGATCCTGAGCTCTTGAGCGCTTTACAAAGCGCAAAATTAGACCCTTCAGAGGAGGGGGTGACCTACGTGGGCACTCCCCAAGCGATCGAGCGCTTGCGTCAAATGATCCCAGAGTACGACTTGAAAATGAAAAAAGAGGGAGCGAGCGAGTTTTATGTCTATCAGCCCGAACATATGAGCGCTAATGCGTTTCTTAAAAGGGTGAAAGAGATGGCGAATAATTTCGAAAACTCGACCCTCTACGATCCCGATCTGCTCAAGGCTTTGAGATCTGCTCAAATCACATCGGGGGGAAAGGCTGTTCTTTTCACTGGAACGCTCAAATCGATCGAAAAGATCAAAGAGCTTTCGGTAAAGTATGATCACCACCAAGAAAATTTAGACCAGGCGACACAATTTTTTGTCTACACACCCAAACACATGTCAGCTGATGAGCTGAGCCAACACCTTCAGACGGTTGCAGACAACATGAAACATTCAGGACTTGTCAACACCACCCTCTTGAACGCCCTTTATAAAGCGAAAGTGGTCTCAAAGGGCAAATCGATCCTCTTCACAGGAACCCCCTCTTCGATTGAGGGGATCAAGGGGCTCCTTCCCGACATTGACCGAGTGAAAGATGGACAAGAGAGCGTCGAGGAGAAGACGACATTTTTTGTCTACAGGGTCAAAAACGTGCCTGGCTCTGCTCTGATGAGCCATTTGCGCAACATCGCAGCCAATCTTGAGCGTGCTGGATCCAAAGATACCGACTTGATCCGAACCATCCAAAACATGCGCTATATCAAAGAGACCAACTCGATCATCTTTACGGGGCAAGCAAATGTTTTAGAGCAGGCAAAAGCGCTTGCCATCAAGTTCGACATCAGTGAACTCAATACAGAGCTATCGCAAAGAAGCCCCTCTGGCTATCTCATCTACAAACCGAGGCACCTATCGGGTCAAGATTTGATCTCGATCTTAAGAGATTTCCAGCAGAACCTGATCACCTCTGGAATTGAAGATGCTCCCCTTTTTGAAACGATCGATCACCTCAAATGGATGGAGCAGGTCTCTTCGATCCTCATCTCGGGAGATGAAAATGAGAGAACCAAGGTTTATAACCTTCTCGAACGTTTTGACATTCCGAGCCCCAAGGAGGGGCAAGAGAATGAGGAGATTGAAAAGATTGCAGACATGAATTTTCTCGTCTACAAGGTTCAGTACCATTCAGGTGATAAGATCCAAAGCGCTTTGGAAAAGATCGGAGCAGATATCAATCGGGCTTCGACGAGTGAAGCAAGCCGAGGACTCATCGATGCGATCAAGTCTGCTCAATGGATCGAGGTGACAAACTCTCTTATTTTTACTGGTCAAAGAGACTCTCTGATCAAACTTGAAAAGTTCATCAAAAGTATCGACTCCCCATTAAAACAGGTCTTTGTTGAAATTTTGGTTGTTGAAACGAACATCTCAAACTCTTTGGACTTTGGCCTTCGTTGGGGATCGCAAGGTGTCTACAAAGATCGATTGGCCTATGCAACTGGCTCATTTCCTCAATTACCTTCTGGATCAGCCGACCCCCTTGCCCGTTTCAACAAGACATTGAGCGAGGGAGTTGGTCAATCAAACCCCCCAGACGGAAGCATGATCCCCTTCACATCTGGATTTGGATTGGGGGTTATCGGCGATGTGATTCTCCACAAGGGAAAGAGCCACTTCACTCTGGGGTCGGTGATCAATGCCATCCAAGGGGATTCCCAATCAACTGTTGCGCTTAGCCAGAAAGTG
>JANQSR010000034.1 GCA_028279205.1 Simkania sp. | reverse complement strand
AAGAACCCTAAAAAAATTTGAGATGGCTTGCTGAAACTTGCAAAATTAGGCCTTCAGGAACGATTACTTAAAAAAATGTTTATAATGTCCTGAGCCCTGGCGGGATGAAAGCCGCTGTTGACTTTTTCCCAGACCACTTGCTATACTTCTTGCGACCCTTGGGCTTGGGCAGAATGGTTTGGGTATCAATCCCTAGAAGCCCCCGTTTTGAAGCGGAGGGAGCTGTCACAAAAGCTTGCGGTTTTTCTCGAAGAAGAAGAGTTAGAGTGCTTCTGTTTCAAAGGTGCTTTTGGCCAAATATCTTTCCTTGTACTCTTCGATGTCTTCAGCCCTCAGAACCCAAGCCGACCCTTTTCTAGAAGCTTTTAAGATTCCGATCCGCGTAGCGTAGTACACTTTTTGTGGTGGAATTTTGAGCATCTTTGCTGTTTGGTTGATAGAGTAATCCCCTTTTTCATTATCAAAGAGTAATTCCCCTTCATAGGTTGATTTTGAGCGTGAATACTTATTCCGTCGATAAGTTTCCAAATCGTCTAACTTGATTGTCCAGCGGGCATCATCTTTGCAAGCTTTGAGCTTGCCCTGTTTAATGGCGACATAAATCGCCTGTCTTGTGACACCATTAATATTAGCAGCTTCTGTAATTGAAACGACGTTTTTGGGCTTTTCTTCCGAAACCGTAGAAAGAACCTCTGTATGTTCCAAATCCATTAGATTTATATCCTCCTTAATCCAAAAAGAAATGTCTGATAAGTGGACTTACCCTTTTTATTTAACGTATTACAGAATATTAAGCTGCGAGAGAAACCACTTCTTTAATTTTTCCGATTAACTTTAAAATATCGTAAGTCTAATTATCACAAATAATTGAATTTAAATCAACGACTTTGATTAATTCTTTATTTAAAATGGATTGTATATATTTCTTCCATCTTTAAAATGAAAGTTTTATAGAATGGGGATAAATCTTTAGGTGTGATATAAGTTCCAGATAAACAGTAGGTTTGATCTTGAATGAAAATTAAGTGCTTGATATTTAGTGTTTTAATATTTATACCACCCCTGTTTGGTCTCACCAAACCCCCAGAGCTAACTCCTCATTCAACCCGAAAGAAAGCAGAGGAGATTTTTGAAGCTCATTTTAAATGTAAAAAATTTAACCCTGAATTGGCTCACCGAGTACTCCAAAATTATTTAGAAGAGCTTGATCCTGCTAAAATCTATCTTATAGAAAAAGAGGTGATCGACTGGATTCGGCCTTCAGAAGCGTTTCTCAAACAAATTGTTTTAAATTTTGAAAAAGAAGACTTTTCCCTTTTTGATCAGATTTATAATTTGATGGTCTCGGCGATTGATCGGCGGGGGCAGATCGAACTCAAAATTGCAGACCAGGAAATTGCAGACCAAGAGCCTGTCAAAGAGCCTGTCAAAGAGCCTGTCAAAGAGCCTGTCAAAGAGCCTGTCAAAGTCGATTTGAGCGACTTTAAGGAAGAGGGATGGGCTAAGAGTGAGCAAAAGTTAGAAGAGCGCCTTTTAAAGCTCAGATCGCTTCAGCTAGAGGCGGCAGAAAAGTTAAGTTTCGAAACAAAAGAGCAGTTTGTTAAAAGGCTTCACAAAAGGCGTATTAGTCGTGAACAAGAGATCTTACAAAAAGATCAAAAAGATAGACAAAAGCAGCAGATGGCTATCTTTCTCAAGGCCTTTGCCTCTGCACTCGATAGTCACACAGTCTACTTCACACCGAGCGAAGCCAATCAATTCATGATTCAAATCCAACAACGTCTCTTTGGGATTGGAGCCAAGTTAAGGGATGATTTAAACGGTTTTACGATCGTCCATTTTGTCGAAGGGGGGCCATCAGATCGGGATGGCAGGCTGAAGGTGGGTGATCGAATCATTGCGGTTGATCATGAACCCGTCGTTGGAATGGATATTGCAGAGGCTGTCGAGCTCGTCCGAGGCCCCCAAGAAACGGCTGTGACTCTGACAATCTTGCGTGAAGTTATAGATGAAAAAAAGCAGAAAAAAACAGAAAAATTAGAATTTAAGATCATTCGGGGAGAGATCGTTTTGAAAGAGTCCCGTTTTGAATCTACGACCATCCCTTACGGAGATGGCGTTATCGGACATGTTAGACTCTTTTCCTTCTACCAAGACCCCCATCAGTCTTCGGCTTCCGATGTCAAAAAAGCGATTGAAGAGATGAAAGAGCAAAAAACATTGAAAGGGGTTATTCTCGATTTAAGGGGAAATGCTGGGGGGTTGCTCCCCCAAGCGGTCGCCGTCGCTGGTCTTTTTATAAAAAAAGGGGTTGTCGTTTCGACCAAAGATAGTCAGGGCAATATGCAACACCTTAGAAATTTTGATTCCACGCCTGTTTGGGATGGCTCACTTGTGGTTTTGACCAATAAAGGGAGCGCCTCCTCTTCTGAAATTGTGGCTCAGACCCTCCAAGATTATGGACGCGCCCTTCTCGTAGGGGATCCTGCGACATGGGGGAAGGGAAGTTATCAGACATTTACGGTCGAAGGGCTAGACGGCATTTCAATCAACCCTCAAGGGGAGTACAAAGTGACGCGAGGTCTTTATTATACAGTTTCAGGCAAGAGCCCACAGCTCCAAGGAGCTTTGGTTGATATTCCTGTTCCAGGGGGGCTCACCGAGTTGAAAATCGGGGAGAGCGAGACAAAGTTCCCCCTTCAGAGTGACACAATCAAGCCCAATTTCCAAGATAGGCTTTTAGACGTTCACCCCTTTCATCGCATCAAGATGAAGCGTCATTATCAGGTGGGGCTTCAAAGCCGTCTTACGACTTATAAGCCTTATCTAGAAACCTTGAAGAAAAATTCGAGGATTCGCATCCAAAACAACAAAAATTATCAAAACTTTTTAGATGAGGTTAAAAAGGGGGAAGGGGACGAAAGCAAGGGGGAAGGGTATGGTCAAAATGATCTTCAGCTTGAAGAGACCGTTTGCATCATGAAAGATCTCCTGCTCTTAACTGGGCTAAAAGCCATCGAGCAGATGAGGCCTAAGCAGATAAAAGAGACTCCTTGTGCAGCTTGAGATGGGCCAAGTAATTTGAGAGATTTTAGCGTCATATGAAGAAAAAGAACTTTGATCGCTCATCCACGCGAAGTTTACGTGGATCGCTTGTTTTCCGTGTGCTGCTGATCGAAACCCTTTTTTTGGTCATTCCCCTGTTGATTTTTGCTCTAATCCTTTACTACGAAGATTCGAGACTCAAAGACAAAGAGTTCCGTTCCACCTTAACGCGCCTTTTAAAGAACAAGCAAACACTGATCGGGCAGGTAATAGAGGACAAGAAAGAACTGCTAAATA
>JANQSR010000033.1 GCA_028279205.1 Simkania sp. | reverse complement strand
AAGAACCCTAAAAAAATTTGAGATGGCTTGCTGAAACTTGCAAAATTAGGCCTTCAGGAACGATTACTTAAAAAAATGTTTATAATGTCCTGAGCCCTGTTCTTCTGGGTGCAATCAGAAGTGCTTAGATCCACCTCATAATCAGTCCCCTGTAGAGGGCTCGACTCAAAGGGTAAAAGAAGAAGTTATTGTAAAATTACCTAGTGTACCAAAGGGATCCCGCTTGAATAGCCCAGAAGTTAAGCGAAGTACTCAATCGAAGTGCCACTTTGCAATCATAATTTCCTTACGCGAGTCATGGGGAGTAGAGTAATGCCATGAGTTTTTAAGGACGCACCCTTCAGAGGCCTTCTTATTCGCATTTAAAACAGGCTATTTAGATGCTGTAAATAAATTTTTTGGGGAAATTTGAGACTATAAAAGGGAGCAATTAAAAATCAATGAGTAAAATAAGAAACAATCAAAGGAAAGTTGACCCTAAAGAGTAACGTGACCTAGAATGGGTCTTTGTTTTTTTTAAATTCGGTGCATAAAACCTTGTCAAAAGCCTTTCTGACTCTTATCTTTGCCTTTCTTTGCTCCAACTGTTTTGCAATAGAGAGTGCTCAATTCTTTGAAGCTATAGAGAGAGGCTCTATTGAGCAGGTTCGGGAGTTTTTCGAAACGAGCGTGGTTGAGACAGAAGAGGAACTTCTGGGATTTGTGGAAGATTTTCTGAGCTATTACAGGGAGTTTCTAGATCCAGATGAATGTCGAGAGCAGTTAAAAGCGTGTGAGAGGGTTTACTGGGACATATTAGAAATGAACCAGTCTTTTTCTGAAAGCTATTTTCCAATAGATATGAATAGACCCTCTTTTAAGATTTTTCTGTGTAAGAAGAGCAAGAAAGATCGGTTGCTTTTAGGGGGGGTCGAAGTGATGGGCGGTCTTCTATCTATGGCTCTTCCCTTTTGGCCTGTAAAAGTTCTCGGGGCATGGATGATTTCGGATGGAATGAAGAAAATTTTTAAGAAAAAGGAAAGCAAGCAAGAAGAGCAAAGCAACCTTATTATCACCTAAGCTTATAACGGAGGAAAGCCAGGGGTGATCATCACTTGATTGCACCCTCTAGTTTGGGGGAAATTGACTCCAAAAGAGGTTGTTGTTATAGCTTAAGATCTAGGGTGTGTTTGACCAAAGGAGATCACCATGGGGAGAGTTCTTTTTGGTGGGGTGGTTGGAGCTCTGATTGCTTTTGTGTGTGGTTTTTTTTCTTGGGAGGTGCTTCCCTGGCATAATTGGACCTTTCAATCTTTTCCCAATCAGGATTTTGTTGGTTGGGTCATCAAAGAGAATGTTCAAGAAGATGGGGTCTATGTGATCTCTTGCTCTGGAAGGAAAAACAGCACTCCCGTCTCTGAGCAGCTTGAAGGTCAGGTGGGCAGCAAGAAACTCATCCCTAAGGAGAGACCTTTTGTCTATGCGCAGATAAAAAAACAGGGGCTTGGTGATACTGGCTTTAAGCAGCATGTCGTCTCTTTTCTAGCTCAGTTGATCGGAGCCAGTTTGATCAGTTTTGTATTGACAAAGATGGGAAAATCCTCATACGGCGGAAGACTTTTGGTCGTTACCTCAGTCGGCCTGATCACGGCGATTTTGGGTCATATTCCAAACTGGAATCAATTTGGAGGGGGACACTTGTTCCTCCTCATCAATATGGCTGATCTGGTTGCAACCTGGTTTCTGTCAGGGCTTGTAATGGCAGCTGTTGTTAAGCCAAAGTCTGAAGAGGTTCACGACGTTTCACAGCTGGCCTGTTCATAAGGGGTTTAATTTTTCGAGTCATTGATTTAGAAATAGATAAGAAAAATCCTGTTAAAAAGCTCAAAATAGTCCCCTTTCAAGTAATTAGCTCTAATAGATGTAACATTTTCTTTTCATATATATATAAATATTAACTATTTAAACAAAAAAAACTCATTTAGCTTAGTTCAAACAACCGTTTTGAGAAAGATCTTTTTCCATCTATTATTTGATTATTTTATCCTATTTATTTTATAATTAGTATTTATTTAAAAATTTTTTTTAATTTGAGTTTTTTTATGGAAAACCCTGCTATTATTAGTCATGGAAACAGTCAGCCACTCCCCTCTTCCCATTGGTCTATAAAGGAAGGGGGTAAAATCTCCAAAAAGATAGACTTTTCAGAATGGTTTAAAGGATTTGGTAGTGAATCGATGTTTAGTGGAGTAGAAGCACTCGACCGCAGATTTACACTAAACCACCCAGCATCACAGATTTATATCATAAAATCTGGGGATAAATTAGCGAAAAAAGCAGCAAAAATTGGTTTATGCGTCCTCTTCTACGTGACAATCATTCCCATCGTTTTAGTGAAAGTGATCGATTTTTTTGCAGGGCAAAAATGCACACGAGAATCAGAGGTAAGGGGTCAGTTCAGACAGCTGGAAGGCTCAATTAAAGCTATATCCCGCGTACTCAAAAACAAAAACTTTGAAGATGGATCCGATCCAGAAGAAATGATTCTAGAATCGCTGGTGAACTTTAAAGGTGACCAAGAAAAAACTCTTCAATTTTTACACATCTTGAGTGGAAGGTTAGGTTATAGGTTTCTAGAGGAGTTAAACAAAACTAGAGGTAACCAAGAGATTCTTGAGCGGTTTCTACCTGATAAAAAAGGAAATCTAGAATGGGCTTCCTTGGAAGGGGATGAGTATAACAGCTTAGAACGCCGACAATCTGTAGATTTTGAGAAGCAGCAGATTAAGACTCTGCTTAAGGTCAGGGCACAGGTAATGCCTAAAAATAAACCAGATGCCCCCTTCAAGGAGATCTTCTTCGAGCAAAGAGATGCAGAGATTTTCTTTGATTTCAAAGAAAAGCAAGTGACAATCACTTTGGATCTGCAAAAGAGTGGTCAGGCTCGATAAATTGGATCTACTCTTAGATCGTTCTTTAATATCATTTGGCAAAAAAGCAAGAAAAGGGTAATATCTGCTGCGTAAGAGTAATAGATCAGTAGGTCTCATGCCTCAAAAAAATAGAAACTCCACAATGCTCCTCTCAAAAGAAGAGGCCACCTCATCAAGAGGGTGGATCCTCCTGGATGCTGATGGAAAGACGCTGGGTCGGTTTGCCTCTGAAATTACAAAGATTTTGCGGGGCAAAAACAAAGTCACTTTTACCTCCCATGTTGATTCTGGCGACGGAGTCGTCGTGATCAATGCTTCGAAAGTCAAGGTCACGGGCAATAAAGAGGCTCAAAAGTGTTACCATAGGTATACTGGCTACATCGGTGGTAGACGGAGCGTGCCCTATCGCACTATGATGGAAAGAAAACCGACGGAGATTCTCCGTCTGGCGGTCAAAGGCATGATGCCAAAGACCAAACTTGCAAGAGCGCAAATGAAAAAGTTGCGCATTTTTGCACAAGAAGAGCACAACATGCAAGGACAAAAACCTTTGAAAGTGGACGCGTAAGGCCAATCTAGAGGAGACCTATGTCAAAAGAAAAATTAAGCCAAGAAAAAGAACTGTTTGGAGTCGGAAGGCGTAAAACAGCCACTTCTGCTGTCCGTTTGCGCAGGGGAACAGGAAAAATCGATGTCAATAAACGGAAGTTTGAAGATTATTTTTCCTCCGAGTTGGATCGAAAGACTGTCATTGCCCCTTTGGAGAAATTTGGCTTGATCCGAGATTACGACATCTTTATTCGCGCTAAAGGTGGGGGTATTTCTGGCCAGGCTTCTGCTTCCCGTCTGGGGATTGCACGTGCTCTCGTCATGCAAGATGAAGAGCGCAGACAGACTCTTAAAACAGAGGGCTACCTAACGCGTGATCCGCGGAAGCGGGAGCGAAAAAAGTATGGTCTTGCTGGAGCTAGAAAGCGGTTTCAATTTTCTAAGCGCTGATTCTCTTGCCCCTTTTCATTCGGTCTCTTCGACTCCCTCTTTTCTGTATCTATTTCCTTTGGATTTTTCTTTGGGCATGAGTTTTTGTATCCTCTCTATCCAATAGTCTGCAAACGGAGTTGCAAAAACAAAACTTGAGATGATCAGTGCGATCGATAAGCTCCCTATTAGAACATCGCTCATCCAGTGTGCACCCGCAATCAAACGGGGAAGAGAGAGGAAAAGGGCGTGAAAGGTGGCTAGAAGGCTGCTCAGACACCGCCCCATGAGATGGTAGATGATAGTTGCAAAAGCAAGTGCCGTTGTTGCGTGGTCACCAGGAAAGCTTGTTGATGAATAGTCTTTCACTAAAGTCCAATCGATCACATGAGAGAGACGGAAAGCCTCTTCGTAGACGAGTGTCGGACTTTTTCGGGAAAACTGGATCAGCCGGTGAAATAGAGCATCGTTGATGATCTGGGTGGTTATGAGTATGAGAAGGGTTGAGAAGATCAGCTCTGCTATCTTTCGCTTTTTCTGAGCTGCCGTTGCCCCTTTACATGGCAAGATAAAAAAAAGAACCATCACTCCATCACCGATCCAGTCCATGGTGGAGCTTCCTGAAAAGGCCCAAAAATTTTGCCAAAATAGACTTTTTTCAACCCAACTGTTTAGCACAAAAAAAGTGTAGCGATCTAGCAAGTCCCAATAGGGGCGGATCCATGGGGATAGCCAACTGAGTATTAAGAGTAGAGTCACCCCGAGGGGGACAAGCAGTTTTTTTAACTTCATCTCAAAGAGCCTATTTCAAGAAACTTTCTTCCAAAAAAGAGCAGGAAAATAACAGGGAGGGTGAATATAGCCAAGAAAGGGTGGATCAGATGAGCCTCTCCCAAAATGACGCATGCCTCTATAGTCATGAATAGAGCAACGTAACCAAAAATTCCCATAGCAAAGAGGTGAAAAATAGAAAAATTGCGAGAAAATCGGGTTGCATAAGGGGAGATGGCCAAAACGATAAGCAAAGGGAGGAAGGGAATCAAGATTTTAAGAGATATTTGTGTTAAAATGAGATCTTTTTTCGCGCTCCATAAGAAGGGGTGAGAGTAGCGCCATTTGATCAAGCTGCTGATCGAGCGATCTTTTATGGGGGTTGTTACCTGATCTTCTACATGAGATCTGAATGTGAAAAAATCAAAGAATAGCCGCTTATAAGACTTGCTCTTCTGCATCACCCTTTTTCTTGAACGAAGAAACAGGTCGACATTCGTTCCGAGAGGGGTCTCATCTTTTAAAGAGAGCGTTTCCATATGCCAAATTTTATCAGGTGTTTCAATCCAGTAAACATCAAAAAGCTCCTTTGTTTGGAAACTGTAAACCTGGTAGATGAGATAGGAGCCTTCCCCAAGGGGAATCGCTTTTATCCTTTCTCCCTTTTCTTTGCAACCTTTTTTGTTTTGAAAGTATTTTATCTCAAATTGTTCGATAAATGGGCGAGAAAGGGGAATTGCACATTCGGAGTTGAGATAGATCAAGCCCGTGCAAACCGATGCGATCATGAGAAAAGGGCGGAGCAGGCGTTGCAAAGAGATCCCACTTGTTTGCAAGATAAGCAGCTCATTTTTTCGATTAAAAGAGGAGAGCAGACTCAAGGTGGTGATGAGTAGGGTAAAGGGGAGAATTAGGCTGAATCTCTTGCTAAAAAGTGCAGCGTAATATAATACCAACAATTTGAGTGTGATCTTCTGGTTTTTTAACATCTCTTGTAGATGGGTCGAATAATCGATGATCATGTACAAAAAGTAAAAAGAGAAGAGAAGCGAGGAAAGCAGCTTGAGAATCTCTTTGAAAAAGTCACGCTCCCAAAGTTTTCCCCTCATCACTCGATCCCCCTTGCTGCCCTTCTTTGAAACCAAAAAGAGATAAGAAGAATGAGCGGAAAAGGGGCGCTATAGCAAAGAGCTGCTTGCAAAGGGTGAAGGCGGAATGTTTTTGCCGCAACCCCGCAGATAAAAGTGAATGCTGTGATCAAAGAGGCGAGTAATAAAGTGCTCTGCCCTCCCTTTTTTCCGTTTCGCAGCCCCAAAGAGATTCCCATAAATGTAAAAACGTAGGTGATCAGGGTTAAAAATAGGCGACGCATGAGTTCAAAACGTGCTTTGCGAACCTCTTCCAAATGATCCGATTTTTCAAATGCTGCTCTCAAAAGATCTCTTGTGAGCAAATGGTGAGAGCCAAAATGGAGCGGGGTTTTTTGGATGATCTGCGATAGACAGCTAATCGGTGTGGAAGTTGATTTCTGATTTTCAATGATAAGGTGGTTGAATGCATGAGATTTTTCAGGATCTAAATAGGAGATCACTCCGACATTTTTCCCGATCAGTTGGATCCCTTCCTTTTGAAATTGATCGGCGGTTAAAAGGATCAAACGGCCATTAGATCTATTTTTCACAGCGAGCAAGAGATTGTGGGCTCTGCCCTCTTTAACTGAGACTTGTGCATGAATGTAGTAGTCCTCTTTTTCAAGCAAGCCGTTTCCTTTGCAAAGAGAGAGAGGGTTTAGCGTGACGGCATCAAGAAAAAGCTTTTGTGAGTAGAGGCGTGTGAAAGGGGTGATCTCAGATAGAATGACGAAGTTGGCAAAGGAGAGAGCAAGGGATACCATAAGCAGGGGAAAGCTCAGGGCTTGTATGCTGATGCCACTAGAGCGAAAAGAGGTCAGTTCATGGTTTCGGCTCAGGCGGCGGATTAAAGATAGAGAGGCGACAAGTGCCGAAATCGGAATGGCTAGGTTCAAGATGTGGGGGATTTGACAAGCGGTGAAAAGAAGAACAACCGATGTCTGAGAATTAAATGAGGCCAAATAGGCGATCTCTTCAAGATGGGAAAGAAATAAAAAAGAGGTAAACCCCAAGATAGAAAGGGAGAAAATCTTCAGGTATCTAGAAGTGAGATAACGCCATAAAATGGGCATAGGATCCTTACTTGACTTTGGACTAAAATAGGGCTAACATGAACCGCTTTTTGGTTTGGGAAAACAGAATGAACCAGTTAAAACAGATCGTAAAGGAGTTCCTCATTTTAAAGCTAAATGTTGGTGGAAATTTTCTAGAGAAAAAACCGACTCTTTTGCTTGCATTGTCTGGAGGGGGGGACTCTTTAGCCCTTTTTTACCTTCTGATAGAGTCTCAAAAATTTCTTAAAGTTAGCCTGCATATCGCTCATGTAGACCATGGCTGGAGAGAAGAAAGCCTGCTCCAAGCAGACGCTCTGGAATCCCTTTGCCTTGATGTGGGAGCTCCATTCCATCGGCGCAGGTTAAACTTTGCAAGTGGTCCCAATCTGGAAGAGCGGTGCAGGGATGCTAGGTATCAATTTTTCTCTGAGCTTCAAGAAAAGTGGAATTTTCGAGCAGTCCTTCTTGCTCATCACATGGACGATCAGGGGGAGACCGTGTTAAAGAGGTTGTGTGAGGGAGCGCGAATCGGGGCTCTTGGGGGGCTAAGGCCTGAGGTTAAAATGGGAAGTTTAACCCTCTGGCGTCCTCTTCTCTCCGTTCGAAAAGAGGAGCTTTCCCTTTTCTTAAAAGCTCGAAAAATTGAAGCTGTAGATGATTGGACGAATCGGGATACGAAATACTTAAGGGCTCGCATACGAGGTCAGATCTTTCCCCTGTTTGAAAACCGATTTGGTAAAAATATAGGGCCCAACTTTCACCGTTTTGGCCTCCTCTTTCAAGAGATCGGGGATTATCTAAAAGAAAGGGTTGAGCAGATCGAGAAAAGGATGGTCAAAGGGCCTTTCGGATCCTACTTAGAGCGTCCGTCAGAGATTCCCCAGTTAGAAATGCGCTACCTCCTCGAGGAAAAGGCCAGGCAGTGTGGAGCTCACCTTTCACATGCAAGTTGCACGACTTTGTTAAAGCTCATTGAAAGAAAAGCTTTTAAGGGGAGGATCGATGCTCGCCATTTGACCTATGTTTTAAATAGGGGAATTCTTTTTTTTATAGAGAGAGAAGTTCCTTCCCCTAGTTGGAAAGGGTGGAAAGAGAAAAGAGGGCCTTCTGATTGGAGAGATGTTTGGAGGGGATCTATCCCTTTGGCTCCAAGTGGGGCAAGCTCTTTTGGGCTAGGTGAGTTAAGCTCTATTTTGCAAAAAAAGATTAAGAAATGGTACATCAAGAGGCACGTGCCCCCCTTCTTACATGATAAAGCTCCCATTTTTTGTTCTCGTGGAAGAATTGTCGGGGAATGTCTGACGGGTAGATTGTTTAAAAATTTATAAAACTAGTGGAATTAATTCAGAAATCTCCTAAAATTCGTAGATTGCTCTCCCCTGACCAAGGGAGACTTACATTTAAATAGAAATTTTTATGTTGATTAGGAAATGTCATGCGGTTAATACAAAGAATTGAGGAATCTAGACGGTCAAAAAGAGATCTAGGTTTTTATAAAAATAAGATAAAAAAGCGTATGGATCATTCGAATCAAAAACCCAAGCAGAAGAAGCGGATGCCAGGCGGCTTTCTCCTTTTGGTTTTGGCGGCTATTCTGACCATCTTTACTGTGCAAAATTTATCGAAAGAGAAGGGGAGTAAGGTCTCGTTTAGCCATCAAGTTGAGCACCTTGTCAACCTGGATTTGCTCAAAAAAGATGAGAATCGCAAGACGGCTCAAAATGATAACCTCGTCACATTTACTGGAAAATTCAAGGAGACACTCTCTGAAGAGTCGAATGCACGCTTCCGTTATCTCTACTTGCTCAATCAGAAACATGAGCTCAGCGAAGAGCATGCTGATATTGCGAAAAAATTGACGGCGTTTCAAGAGAGCGTGAGACAGGCGGGGCTTTTCTTCTTGCAACTCACTGGTTTGCCGATTCCCAAAGAGGGGTTTTCGGTCATCAGTCCGTCGTTTGACTCAAATGAGAGAGAGAATAGTGTTGTGATCTACTCTGTTCCTGAAAATTTTCGTGAGAAGAGCTTGCGAGATCTCAAGTCGACCTATACTAAGATATCAGAAAATCCCACAGTTGATGGAGTGAGTCAATTTGGAGGGGATCTTCTCATCTTGATCCGAGGGTTTAAATCACCTGTGCTCGGGATTGGAAGTGAGGTGATGAAACAGCAACTTAAAAAGAGCGAGCAGGAGTTAAGCGAAGCCTTGAGTGACAAAAGTTTGACCAAAGAAGAGCTTTTTGCCCGCTGCCGCGCGTCGATGGAAAGTTTGGAGAAGATCACATCGACTTTAGATTCAAAATCGAATGGTGTCCGCTTGGAATACCTGCGTAGTGTGCGTAGTTACCTCGCTACCCTTCAGCAGTACAATCGAGTTTCAATTTCAAGCAATGAGAATGGGGCTGAGCTTGGCAAAGCACGTCAAAGTGTTTCAGATTTTGTCTGGTTCTTTAACAGTAGAGAGCTTTCTACCAAAGCATTGGAAAAGCAAAGCCCTGAAGAGTTTAGTCTCTGGTTTGTTCATGCGAAGAATGAATGGGAAGCCTACCCTGACAACAAGGGCTCTGCTTTCAAGGCTCCTGATCAGCCGCGTAACCTCGTTTTGGAAAAGACATTTAAAAGTCAGCAGCTTTCACCTAATTACTTCAGCTATATCTTTCTGACAATCATGTCAGTCTTGCTGATCGTCCTTTTCCTCTACTTTATTTTTTCACGTCAGATCAAGGGGATGGGTTCAAATGCAATGAGCTTTGGCAAGTCTCCTGCTAGAATGCTCAACAAAAGTACCCACAAGGTGACTTTCAGAGATGTCGCTGGAATCGAAGAGGCCAAAGAAGAGCTGCTTGAGATTGTCGATTTTTTGAAAGATCCCAACAAATTTACGGCACTCGGAGCCCGGATTCCGAAGGGAGTGCTCCTAATAGGCCCTCCAGGAACGGGCAAGACACTCATAGCCAAAGCTGTAGCTGGAGAAGCGGAGCGACCTTTCTTGCCGATCTCGGGATCCGATTTTGTAGAGATGTTCGTAGGTGTTGGTGCGAGTCGGATTCGAGACCTTTTTGATCAGGCAAAGACCAATGCTCCCTGTATTGTTTTTATCGATGAGATCGATGCTGTTGGACGTCAAAGGGGTGCTGGAATTGGAGGAGGACATGATGAAAGGGAGCAGACACTCAACCAACTCCTCGTCGAAATGGATGGGTTTCAAACGAATGAAGGAGTCATTTTGATGGCTGCAACCAATCGTCCAGACGTCTTGGATAAGGCGCTTTTAAGGCCAGGACGTTTTGATAGGCAGGTGATGCTCGACTTGCCCGATATTAAAGGGCGGTTTAAGATTTTGCAAGTGCATGCGCGAAAGATCAAGCTCGACCAAACGGTGAAACTCATGGACATTGCTCGTGCAACCCCTGGCACTTCTGGTGCCGATTTGATGAATATCTTGAATGAATCGGCTCTTTTGGCTGCACGCAAAGGACGCTCGGCGGTGACTCGGGAAGATACTTTAGAAGCGTGCGATAAAGTGCGTTTTGGAAAAGAGCGGAAAAGTTTGGAGCTTGACCAGAAGGAGAAAAGGCATACGGCTTACCATGAATCGGGGCATGCTATTGTTGGGCTCATGGTTGAGCGTAGCGATCCTGTTGAGAAAGTGACGATCATTCCCCGTGGATTTTCCCTTGGAGCCACCCACTTTGTTCCTGAGAAGAACAAGCTGAGTTATTGGAGAAAGGAGCTCATCGATCGTCTGGCTGTCTTGATGGGAGGAAGGATTGCTGAAGATATTTTTGTCGAGGATTTTTCAAGTGGGGCTCAGATGGATATTTCTCAGGCAACGAGACTAGCACGTAGCATGGTTTGCCAATGGGGGATGAACGATTCCTTGGGCTCTGTTGCCTATGATGAAAATAGTCAAGATGGGGTCTATATGCTGCCTGGATCCAGCTCGAAGACTTATTCGGACGAGACGGCCAAGCAGATTGACAATGAGGTGCGCAAGCTGTTAGATCAGGCGAATAATCGCGCGAGAGAGATCATTGAAGGTCATAAAGATAAAGTTCAATTGATGGCTGATATGCTGATCGAATTTGAAACACTTGATAAAGAGGATGTACATCTGATTATTGATGGTAAATGGGATCCTGAGAAGAAGCGAAAGAAACTCAAAGATATTGAGCAAGCACATCAAGAAAAAAAATCACTCCCTCCTGCAAAGCAAGATGATCAAAAGAAAGGGCAAACAGGGGGTGTTGATACAGCTCCCCAGCAGACCTAGTCCATAGGATACGAATCAACATCTCATATTTTTAACTGGTGCTTTCAACCTAAAAGGGGTATCTGCTCCGAAAAATCAATCCAGGAAACCCGTTTCATATTTGTGTACTCCCTACACAGGTGTTCATTTGGATCCCTGTTCACTCAATTCAAATGAGTGGCGAAGAGAACAAAGATAAAGGTTTCAAAGAGATGACTTTCCTACCTTCATTCCAAAGTTGTCGAGTAATCATCTAGAAATAGGCCGTCCCATCCCTGGGAGCCACGTAAGTGGCGAGCCGTCTCCAGATGTTGGCTTAGAAGCCCATCCCTTTTAGGGGATTGGGAGTCTCACTTTCTATCTAATCTTTTTTGACTGAGATCGGTGGAATTGGTGGGGGTTTGAGAATTCCAGGAACACTCGTGCGAGGAGGTCTTTTGTTATCGCGATCCTCTTCTCTTGGGTGACGTTTTTTTGGATCCTTGCCAACCCTTTTTGCCTCCCCTTCTTTTAGGAGAACTTTGTGACTTAACCGAATTTGACCATTGTTATTGATATCAACAACTTTTACCTCAATTGAGTCCCCCTCTTTGTAGTGATCATGAATATTCTCAACTCTTTGGTGGGAAATCTCTGAAATATGACAAAGACCCTGTTTACTCAGGATGGAGACAAAGAGAC